>CANRPS010000003.1 GCA_947632585.1 uncultured Clostridia bacterium | reverse complement strand
ACAAATGCAGGACAAATTAAAACAGGAGCACCTTGTAGAACTGATAGAGTTGCAAAATATAATAGACTTTTAAATATAGAAAGTGATTTAGGAGAAGTTGCAATATATGCAGGTAGGAAAGGACTAAATGTATAAGAAAATGGATGAAAAAAAAGAATCTAATTTTCAAAAAACCTCAAATTTTAAACATAATACTAAAAAACTAGTAATTTTAATATTACTAGTTTTAGTATTAATAAGTTTAATTTTAGGTGGAGTATATTATTATTTAATTAAAATAGCTAAAATTGAAATAGAAAATATTACCAACAATCTAGAAAACTCATTTTTAGAGATAAATGATGAGTTTAAATTTAAAGATGAAATAACATATGAAGAATTAAAACAAAAATTAATTAATGAAGATGTACTAATGAAAAATACAAATGTTTTAATAAAAATTAATGAAAAAACATTAAATGAAATGGATAAATTTGTATTTGATAAAATTGGTATATATGAAATAAAAATAAAAGTAAGTTATGAATATCATTTTGAAAAGATGAAATTTATAACGAAATTAATTGAAAAAGAAAATGTTATAAAAATAGATATCAAAGATACTGAAAAGCCAATAATATCTGGAGTACAAGATAAGGAAATAATTGTTGGAAATGAAATAAATTTACTAGAGGGAATTACTGCAACAGACAATGTTGATGGAGTGGTAGAAATATTAACAGATGGTGAAGTAGATATAACAAAAGCAGGAGAATATCCAATAAAAGTTATAGCAAAAGATAGTAGTGGCAATCAGGAAGAAATGACTTTTATAGTTTTTGTAAAAGAGCCTGAAAAAGAATTAACTAATAACAATAATAACAATGGCAATAACAATAACAATTCAAATAATACTACATCTACATCTACTTCTGGTAATAATAGTAGTAGAAATGATACTGAAAACAATAAAGCAAACTCAAATGAAAATCCTTCTTCAACTTCACAAAAAAATCCGCTTAACTCCAAAGAAGAACTATTTTCTGAGGCAAGAAATGCTAAAAGCACTTATAGAAACTATATAAACGAAATCTTAAATACAACAAATGAATATAGAGGCATAGACGGAAGATCAAAACTTGTATTAAATGAAGAACTCACTACAGCTGCTTGTGCGAGAGCAGTAGAAATGGCATATTCACAAAATTTTTCACATACAAGGCCAGATGGAAGTAGTTGTTTTACAATATTGCGAGAAATCGGGGTTTCTTATAGTACATGTGGAGAAAATATAGCCAAAGGTCAAACGAGTGCTAAAAAAGCTGTTTCATGGTGGAGAAATTCAGCAGGTCATAATGCTAATATGGTTAGTGCTGATTTTGGTAAAATTGGTGTTGGTGTATATAAATATAATGGCACTTTTTATTGGGTGCAATTATTTACAAATTAAAGTATAAAATAGCTATAAATGTTATAGCTATTTTTTATAGAAAATATATAATGTTTGCTAGATTTTATAAAAATAATATGTTAATATATTAAAAACAAGTTTAATTTCAAAACTTAATTTTTATTCAATTAATCAAAAAATAGAATTCGCGATTCGAGGTGATGAATATTACTACTATTCAGGATAAGAAGTATCTTACTTATTAAGTTATCATGAATATGAAATTTCAATTGGTAAATAATAAAATAAGAAAGAAGGTAAATACTATGTCAAAATTTAAAGAATCTGAATTAAGTGAAAATTTAAAAGAATTCCAAAATAAGTGTAATATAGAAATTGAGCTTGAAAAAAGCATTATAGGAAAATTAAAGTTAGAGGATGCAACTATTATATATAATAGTAAAAATGGATTTATAAATATAGAAAGTGAGAAAATAAAATTCAAAGTCAACACTACGTTAGTATATAAATATGAAAAAATTAGAGATATAATATATATAGATTTAGATTATATTACTTTAAAAATTCGAAAAATTTAAAATAATTAAAATCATTTAAAATAGACAGGTAATAAATATTACTACTTGTCTATTTTTTACTTGATATTTTTATAATTTTTTAGTAAAATATTGTTGAAAAATGTAAACAAATAAAGTAAAGGATGTAATAATTTTGAGAAAAGATACTTTGGTACTTGGAATAGAAACAAGCTGTGATGAAACTTCAGCTGCTGTTGTAAGAAATGGTAGAGAAATATTATCAAATATAATAGATACGCAAATACCAATTCATGAAAAATATGGAGGAGTTGTTCCAGAGATAGCATCTAGAAATCATATAGAAGCAATTTCAAGGGTAATAAAGTTTGCTTTAAAAGAGGCAAATGTTAAAATTGATGAAATAGACGTTATATCTCCTACATATGGTCCCGGATTAGTGGGAGCATTACTTGTTGGTGTATCATATGGAAAAGCATTAGCATATGCAAATAATAAACCACTTGTTGGGGTAAACCATATTGAAGGACACATTGCAGCAAATTATTTAACATATGAAGAACTACAACCACCATTTTTATGTTTATTAATATCAGGTGGAAATACTATGCTTGTTTTAGTTAAAGATTATACTGAATTTGAAATATTAGGAAAAACAAGAGATGATGCGATTGGAGAGGCTTTTGATAAGGTAGCTAGAGTTGTTGGACTAGAATATCCAGGAGGACCAAAAGTAGACAAATTAGCAAAAGAAGGAATACCTAATATTGCTTTTCCTAAAACACATTTTGAAAATTCTTTAGATTTTAGTTTTAGTGGGATAAAAACAGCAATAATAAATTATAATCATAATACAAAAGATGTAAATAAGGCAAATTTATGTGCAAGTTTTGAAAAAATAATAACAGAAGTATTAATAGATAATACTAAAAAAGCAATAGAAGATACTGGAATACATTGTTTAGCAATAGCAGGAGGTGTTTCTGCAAATTCATTTATAAGAAAGGAAATATTAAATTTACAAAATGAAAAATTAAAAGTATATATGCCAGATATGAAATTATGTACTGATAATGCTGCAATGATTGCATCAGCTGGTTATTACAATTTTATTAAAGGAAAATCTAGCAGTTTAAATTTAAATGCAATACCAAATTTGAAATTATAAAAAGGAGTTTTATCTTATGTCAATATATGCTATAGGAGATTTACATCTTTCATTTGCAAATTCAAAACCAATGGACATATTTGGAGACAAATGGAAAAATCATGAAGAAAAAATAAAAAAAGATTGGTTATCTAAGGTAAAAAATGAAGATACTATAATAATTGCTGGAGATTTTTCTTGGGCTATGAACTTAGAAGAAACAATAAAAGACTTTGAGTATTTAAACAATCTTCCAGGCAAAAAAATATTACTTAAAGGAAATCACGAATATTGGTGGTCAACTATAACAAATATAAAGAAATTTTTAAAAGAAAATAAGTTTTTAAATATAGATTTTTTACAAAATAATAGTTTTGAAATAGAAGAAAAAATAATATGTGGAACAAGGGGATGGACTTTAGCTAATGAAGATTCAGAAAATGGTCATAAGATAATAAATAGAGAATGTATACGTTTAGAATTATCTATAAAAGATGCATTAAAAAGAAAAAGTGATAAAAATGAAATAATTGTGTTTATGCACTATCCTCCAATAACTAAACAAAATCAAGATACGGAATTTATTAAGACACTAAAAAAATATGATATAAAAAGATGTTATTATGCACATTTACATGGTGAATCAATAGATGATGCGGTTGAAGGAAATATACAAGGAATAGAATTTAAGCTAATAAGCGCAGATTCACTAAATTTTAAATTAGAAAAAATTAATTAAGGAAGTAAGATGGTAGAATTAAATAAGGAGGTTCAATATGTAAAAAATGTTGGACCTAACAGAGTAAAATTATTAAATAAATTAAATATATATACTCTTCAAGATTTAATTACATATTTTCCAAGAACATATGAAAATAGAGGTATATCAAAAAATATTTCTGAATGTGAAAATGAAGAAGAAGTATTAATAACAGCAGTAGTAATAAGGGGTGTCAATGAGATTTTCGCAAGAAGAATGAAAATTTATAAGCTTATTGTAAAAAATGATGATATACCAATCACAATTACATGGTATAATCAATCATATTTAAAAAAGATATTTAAAGTTGGAGATATATATAATTTTTATGGAAAAATAGAAATTAAAAATGGAAAATATGAAATGCAGTCTCCAGTTTTTGAACAATCTGGAATAAACAAAAATACAGGAAGAATAGTGCCAATATATCCACTAACATATGGGGTAACACAAAATGTATTAAGAAAAATAATTGAAACAGGAGTAAAAGAAACATATGGACATTTAGAAGAAACATTACCAAAATTTATACTAGAAAAATACAAACTAATGGGTTTAAATGATGCAATAAAAAAAGTACATTTTCCAGAAAATGCTGATGAATATTTGAAAGCACGTTATAGATTGGTTTTTGAAGAACTATTAATATTTCAACTTGCGATTTTGAGACTAAGAGAACAATATAAAGCTGATAAAAATGGAATAGAATTTGATAAAAACATAAATATGAGTGATGTAATAAATAGCCTTCCATTTAACTTAACTAAAGCTCAATTAAGAGTATTAGAAGAAATTGATAATGATATGGAAAGCAAAAAAACAATGAATCGATTACTTCAGGGGGATGTGGGATCAGGAAAAACAATAGTTGCAGAAATTGCATCACATAAAGCGGTAAAGTCGGGATATCAAGTAGCAGTACTTGTTCCAACATCAATACTTGCAACCCAACATTTTGAAAATTTTAAAAATACATTAAATAAATTTGACATTAAAATAGAACTTTTAATATCAAGTATGACCAAAAAACAGAAAAACCTAATAAAAGAAAAGCTTGCAAATGGTGAAATAGACATTATAATTGGAACACATGCTTTAATAGAAGAAGATGTAACTTTTAAAAAGTTAGGTTTAGTTGTGACAGACGAACAACATCGATTTGGAGTGAAACAAAGAGCTGATATCGTTGCAAAAGGGAAAAACCCAGACGTAATAGTAATGTCTGCTACGCCAATACCTAGAACACTTGCTTTAATTCTATATGGAGATTTGGATATATCTATAATAGATGAACTTCCACCAAACAGAAAAAAAATAGATACCTTTGCAATAGGAAAAAAAGAAGAAGAAAGATTATATGGATTTATAAAAAAACAAATAGAAGATGGAAGACAATGTTATATTGTGTGTCCAATGGTGGAGGAAAATGAAGAACAGGACTTAAAATCAGTATTAGAATTATGGGAAAAATTAAAACAAGATGTGTTTAGCCAATATAATATAGAATATTTACATGGAAAAATGAAATCTAAGGAAAAAGATGATATAATGCTACGTTTTAAAAATGGGCAGATAGATATTTTAGTATCAACAACAGTAATAGAAGTAGGAGTAGATGTACCAAATGCAAATTTAATGGTAATAGAAAATGCTGAAAGATTTGGATTAGCTGCACTTCACCAATTAAGAGGGAGAGTTGGAAGAGGAGAATATAAATCATATTGTATATTAAAATATGAATCACAAAGTAAAATAGCAAGAGAACGAATGAAAATAATGTGTCAAACAAATGATGGATTTTTAATATCTGAAAAAGATTTAGAATTACGTGGTTCGGGAGATTTTTTTGGAACTGCACAACATCGGAATACCGGAAATGAAAATAGCTAATCTTTTTGAAGATATTGAGATTTTAAAAGAAGTACAAGTACTTGCTCAAAAAATCATAAAAGATGATCCTAATTTAGAAACAAATGATAATAAAAAATTAAGTATACTTGTTAGAGATAAATTCACAAAAAGAATAGAGATGTAAGGAGAAATTTAGTTATGTTTTTTTTAAGAATAGTATTATTACTTTTAATATTATCAGGTGTAACATTGATATTTGATGCAAGAATTTTAACTGCACATTGGTTTGGATTTGGAGATCAAAATGAAGCCACAACAGGAATGAAAATTCTGGGATTTATTATAGCTATTTTAGGTGCAATTATATTATATAAACTAATGTAAACAAAAAAATAAAAAACTATTGATAAAAAAAATCAATTTGTATATAATACAATTGTAAATTTTATGGGAGGAAACAAATGAAAAATAAAAATGAATTAGGTTATAAGGAATTAAAAAGATATTGTAATCCAGATGATTTTAAATTTGATACTACAGAGAACCTAGAAGCTATAACTACTGGAATTGGTCAAGATAGAGGAATAAAAGCATTAGAATTTGGAATTAACGTAAATATAAAAGGTTATAATTTATATTTAGAGGGACCAAGTGGCGTAGGAAAAACAATGTATACTAAAAAATATTTGGATGAAATATCAAAAAAACAAAAGACTCCTCCAGATTGGTGTTATATATATAATTTTTCTAATCCAAATGAGCCAATAGCTGTATCACTTCCAGCTGGACAAGGAAAAGAATTTAAAGAAGACATGGATAACTTTATAAAGGAAATTAAACAAGATATAAAAAATACTTTTAACAATGATGATTTTGAAAAAGAAAAAGCTCTTATTAAACAAGAATATGAAGAAAAAAGACAAAAACTCATGGAAAAATTAGAAAAAGATGCAGCAGAATATAATTTCCAAGTTAAAACAGCTCAAAATGGTATATATATGATGCCTGTATTAGATGGAAAAGCCTTAAAAGAAGAAGAATTTGAAAAGCTAGATGATAAGATAAAAGCAGAATATGAAGAAAAATCTTCAATTGTACAAGAAATGATAATGAATGTAATAGGAAAAATTAAACAAATTGAAAGAGACTCTGACAAAAAAATTTCTGATTGGCAATCAAATGTAACTTTGCTTACAGTGAATGTTCATATAAATTATATAAAAAGTAAATACAAGAAGAACAAAAAAATAAACAAATTTTTAAATGATATAAAACAAGATGTATTAAAAAATGTACCAATATTTATAGAAGAAGATTCAAACAAGCAAAGAACTCAAAATGTTCCTGGACCAAATCAAGTTCAAGATCCGGCATTAAATTATAGGGTAAATTTATTTGTAGATAATAGCGAACTTGAAGGTGTACCAGTAATTATGGATTCTAATTATTCTTATCAAAATATATTTGGAAAATTAGAATATGAAAACTATTATGGTTCATTAAAAACAGACTTAACTATGTTAAAATCAGGACTATTACAAAAGGCAAATGGTGGATATATAATATTTCAAGCAAAAGACTTACTTCAAAATGGAATAAGTTACGAAACTCTAAAAAAGGTATTAAGAATAAAAGAGATAGGTATTGAAAATATGCCTGACCAAAGGTCATCTATGGTTATGATCTCTTTAAAACCAGAACCTATCCCTCTTGATTTAAAAGTTATTTTAATAGGTGATGCAGAAATATATCATGCATTATTAGCAATGGACTCAGATTTCAAACATTTATTTAAAATAAAAGTTGAATGGGAAGAAAAAGCAGAATTAAATGATGAGAATATAGATAAATTAGCAAGAATAATACACGATTATTGTGAAAGAGCTGAACTATTACACTTGGATAAAAAAGCTATGGCAAGAGTTGTTGAATATACTTCTAGATTGGCAGGAGATCAATCAAAAATATCTACATTATTTAATGATATATTTGAAGTGATCGGAGAAGCATCAACATGGGCAACTCTTTCAAAAGCTAAAATTATAACAGCTGAATTTATTGAAAAAGCACTAAAAGAACAAAAAGAAAGAGTAAAAAAATATGATTCTTTATATACAGAAATGATAAAAGATAATTCACTACTTATATCAACATCAGGCTCAAAAGTTGGAGAACTAAATGGGTTAACAGTTATGACAATTGGAAATTATACTTTTGGGAAACCAGTTAAAATAACAGTAAACACATACACAGGTAAAAAAGGAATTATAAACATAGAAAGAGAAATAAAAATGTCAGGTTCTTCACATTCTAAAGGAGTATTTATTTTAAATGGATTTGTGGGAGAAAGATATGCACAAGATATTCCGTTGAGTTTAACTGCAAGCATCTGCTTTGAACAACTTTACAATGGTGTTGATGGAGATAGTGCATCAAGTACAGAGTTATATGGATTACTTTCAAGTTTATCTGGAGTACCGATAAATCAATCGATAGCGGTTACAGGATCTGTAAATCAAAAAGGACAAATACAACCTATAGGTGGAGTAAATGAAAAAATAGAAGGATTTTATAACATATGTAAAATAAGAGGATTAGATGGTACTCATGGTGTAATAATACCTATTCAAAATGTTAAAAATCTACAACTAGATGATGAAGTAATAGAAAGTGTAAAAAATGGATTATTTAAAATATATGCAATATCTACAATAGATGAAGGTATAGAAATATTAACAGGAGTTCCTGCAGGTAAAAAAGACAAAAATGGTAAATTCCCAGCAGGTAGCATAAATTACTTGGTATATGAAAAATTAAAAAAATATGCGGAGATTTGTGAAAATGAATTTTAAAAATGAAAAAGGTATAACTTTAATAGTTTTAACAATAATGATTATTGTTATAATAATACTTTCTAGTATTGTTGTTATAGAAGGATCTGGATTACTTTCAATAAAAAAAGTTAATGAAATGTATAGTGATATAGGAATAATAAATACTGAAATTTCAAACTATTATTTAAGAGTAGGTGAAATACCGGTAATAGAAAAATATTGTGATAAATCAAATATGATTCATGTATTTGGAGATGAAAAATATCTTAATCCAAATGATGGTAATAACTATTATGTAATTGATTTATCAAAATTAGACAACCTTACACTTAATTATGGAAAAGATTATAAAAAATGGCTAAATGAAAAAGATAAACTAAGTTATGATGAATTACGCGAAAAATATATTGATATATATTTAATAAATGATGTAACACTTCAAGTTTATTATCTTAAAGGAACAAGCTCAAAAGGAGAACAATATTATACAAAATTAGATAATTAATTATAATATGGTAGATAATCTAATGGATTTACATATTCGCCATTGATTCTCATACCAAAATGTAAATGGGGTCCTGTTGTGGCTCCATTTGTTTGTTTTCCGTTTGAATCTTTATACTGATTTCCTTCTATATTATCAATATATTTGGGACCAACTTTTCCGATTATTTGACCTTTATAAACAATATCTCCAATAGAAACAATAAAATTAGGATTGCAATGACAATAACTATATTTTATTTCTCCTAAAGTAGTATATTTATCTGTTAAGGTAATAGTATATCCTCCTCCGCCTAAAAAGCCTACATAAGTAATAGTTCCGTTTGTTACTGCAATAAAAGACGAACCTTCTGGGGCACCGATGTCTATACCTTTATGGTATGTGGATGCACCTGTTGTTGGAGCTATCCTTTTTCCAAATGGAGAATTAATTTTATAGTAATTTGGGGCCGGCCATAACAGATTAGAGTTTAAAGAATATGTTGGTATGAAAAATATACAAGAAAAAATAGTTATAAGAAATAAAAGAATATAAAATATATTAAAAAATTTACTTATAATAGAAACCTCTTTTCTAGAAGTATGAAAAAAATATAAATTAGTATAATAGTAAAGCAAAAATAAGTCAAGAAAAAAATTATATAACTAAAATATTTATTAATTTTTATAAAATAAGCAATCGGCTTATTTTTTTCTTTTAAAAACATTGCTAAATTATACTAAAAGTGATATACTACTTTTGTATTTTTTCTATGAATAAAGAGAGGAATTTATGAGAAGAAAAACAAGAACGAAAGTAAAAAAATATGTTACAATAACATCAATAATATTAGGAATTATTTTGTTAATTGCTGGAATAATTTTTTTAATTAAATTAAGTAAAAGACCTACTATTTCTTATAGAGATGGACTAGTTGGAAAAAATTATTTTAAAGAAATAACAATTGATTTAAACACAAAAGAAGTGAGGAGAGACAATATTCAATCTTCTCTTGTTGACGAGTTTGGTATTTCAGAGGAAAAGGCAAATGAATTATTTACATCAGAAGAAAATATGACAAAGTTTTTAGCAAATTCTGTTTTTGACATATCATTTGATAATAATATATATATCATTAGAAATCAATATCAAACCAAAAGCATAATGGTAAAAGCAAATGAGGTAAAAGAAATAGTAGAAGGAGAAACGGCTACTAAATTAGCTGATAATCTATATTTATTAGAGTTTTTCTCTGAAAAAATGACAAAAGCAATGACATCATATTATGAAAAACAACCATATATTGAAAAGATTTATAAAGATGAAATATTTATAGATCAACCATTAAATGATATATCACAAACAATGTATGGATCAAATCAAGTTAATTTAAGAGGATATCATTCTTTAGGTACAACAGTTATGGGACTAGATAACTATTCTAACATTATAAATGAAAATGGAAATCCATTTGAAATCATTGTTTCGACTATTGGATATGGAATAGATTATCAAAATGAATTATTTAAAGATAGAATAAGTAGAGATGCTTATAATTTTATATTAAATAATGATGATATAAAAGAAACTATTCCTCAAGGAAGTAGAATTGCAGAAATATTAGTTAATTCAACAACATCAAATGTAAAAATTTTACCATTGGTTACAATTACAGAGGAGGGCTATACATCATTATCAAGTATAGCAAAAGCATTATTTTATGGTATAGAAAAATCAGATGTAATATGTTATGAATTAATAAATACTAAACATGATGTATTAGATATTATTTTGGAAAGTGCATTTAAAAAGAATATACCTGTATGTAGTGTAACTTCATCAGAAGGAGAAAATTATCCAGCAACACATGGTATGACTATAGCTACTTCATCAATTGATAGAAACTTTAATTTAGCAGATTACTCTGGAAAAGGTGAATATATAGACTTTACAGCTCCTAGCACAGATGTAGAGGAAATATTTAATTCTTCTACGACAGTATCAAGATGGTCAGGACCAGAATATTCAAATGCACAAATTGTAAGTTGTATAGCATTAATGAAATCATATGATAAAGAAGCAACAATATTAGATGTATACAATTTCTTACGAAATTATTGTAATGATATAGGTGACCCACGGAAAAGATGATTTATATGGATATGGATGTCCTGTATTTAGAAATATAACAATAAAAGATATAGATAAAAAAGCTCCTGAATTTAAATCATTAGAATATGATAATGAAAATTGGGAAACATTGAAACATATAAAATTTACAGCAACAGATAATATTAGAATGAAATCGTGGGCAATAACAAAAAATGAAAATGGTCCATCAGAGGAAGAATGGCAAGATGTTCAAAATGTGACCCCTAACATAGAAATAAGTCAAGATATAACAGAAAATGGCACATATTATATGTGGATTGAAGATATAGCAGAAAATAAATCAACTCATGGATTTAATGTGGAAAAAGTAGATAATACACCTCCACAAATAACATATACAATAGATAATTCTACTCTTGGAGCAGGATATGTAACAATAAATGTTACTGCAGAAGACACTCAATCAGGTTTATATGATAGTCCATTTAGTTGGGATAAAGAAATTTGGTCAATAGAAAATGCAACAAAAGTTATTACAGCAAATGGTAGATATAAAGTTTATGCTGAAGATAATTTAGGCAATATTTCAGAACAAGAAATAGTTATTGATTTATTTCCACAAGAAGGAACCGCATCTTTGGGAGAAGGAGATATTATTTCTTCAGTAAATGTTTCTGCTGATTGGAATGGTAATATTAATAATAATGTTCAAATTACTTTAAATAATAATATAGATATTACAGCATGGCAATTGACATTATGGAATCAAATACCAGGAAATTTTGTTGAATTAGAACCAAACATACCTCAAGATAACAATAATAATGGAAATACTTCTGAAACTAACACAACAGATAATAATGTTGTAGAAAATAGCACAAGTAATTCAACAACAAACGAAAATACAACAGAAAACATAACGCCAAATATTGTAGATGTAAGAGATATTGCTTTTAGAAGTGAATTGATACAAATAGCAGAAGTAAGAAATACACCGATTGTAATAAATATTGCTCTACAAATTGATACGACATATTATTTATGGATAAGAGATAGAGCTGGAAATGTAAAATATCAAACATTTACAATATCTAAAGCTGTAATTTGAGAAAGGAGATTCAAAAATGTCATTTATTGAAAAAGTAAAAGAAAGAGCTAAAGAAGATATAAAAACTATAGTCCTCCCAGAGGCAGAAGATATAAGAATACTAAAGGGAGCTGAAAAAGCATTATCAGAAGAATATGCAAAAATTATTTTAATAGGAAATGAAGGAGAAATTCAAAGAAAAGCAAAAGAAAATAATATAAACATTAATAAAGCAAAATTAATTAATCCGCTTACCTATATAAAAAGAAAACAATATATCGAAACTTTATATGAATTACGAAAAAATAAAGGAATGACTAGAGAACAAGCAGAAAAATTACTAAATGATCCTGTATATTTTGGAATGATGTTATTAAAAGATGAAGACGAAGAAGCTGATGGATTAGTATCAGGAGCAATTCACTCTTCAGCAGATACTCTAAGACCAGCCCTTCAAATAATAAAAACAGCACCAGATAGTAAATTAGTATCAGCATTTTTTATAATGTGTGTTCCAGATTGTAAATATGGAGAAGATGGAGTATTTATATTTAGTGATTGTGGATTAAATCCAGATCCAAACCCAGAAGAACTTTCTGAAATCGCGATTTCATCTAGTGAAAGTTTTAAACAATTAATAGGAAGTGAACCAAGGGTTGCAATGCTTTCATATTCTAGCAAAGGAAGTGCAATATCTCACTTAACAGATAAAGTAATTACAGCAACAAAGCTTGCAAAAGAAAAAAGACCAAATTTATTAATAGATGGAGAGCTTCAACTAGATAGTGCTATTGTTCCAGAAATTGCATTATCAAAAGTTAAAGATAGTAAAGTTGCAGGAAAAGCAAATGTATTAATTTTCCCAAATCTAGATGCGGGGAATATAGGATATAAATTAGTAGAAAGATTAGCAAAAGCAGAAGCATATGGTCCACTATGCCAAGGACTTTTAAAACCAGTAAATGATTTATCACGTGGATGTTCAGCAAATGATATTGCTGGCGTTATAGCAATAACAGCTATACAAGCAAAAATAAAATAAATAGGGGGATTTTAAAATGAAAATATTAGTATTAAACTCAGGTAGTTCATCATTAAGATATCAAATAATTGATATGGAAACAGAGGAAACATTAGCATCAGGATATTATGAAAGAATAGGAATGGAAGGAGCATTTGTTACACACAAAGTAAGAGGAGAAAAAACAAAATTAGATCATGAAGCAAAAGATCATGCAGAAGCATTATCTTATGTAATGGAATTATTATTAAGTGAACAATATGGTGTAATAAAATCACTAGATGAAATAGATAGTATAGGACATAGAATAGTTCATGGTGGAGAAAAGTTTAAAGCTCCTGCTATAGTAACAGATGAAGTAATAGAAGAAATAAGAGCTTGCAGTAGTTTAGCTCCACTACATAATCCAGCAGCAGTATTAGGAATAGAAGCTTGTAAAAAAGTAATGGCTGGAAAACCAATGGTAGTTGTATTTGATACAGCCTTCCATCAAACTATTTCAAAAGAAAGATTTTTATATCCAATACCATATGAATATTATGAAAAATATGGAGTAAGAAAATACGGATTTCATGGTACATCTCATAAATATGTATCAAATAGAGTAGCAGAAATAATAGGAAAACCAATAGAAGACTTAAAAATAATAAGTTGTCATATAGGACAAGGAGCTAGTATTTGTGCTATTCAAAATGGAAAATCAGTAGAAACAAGTATGGGATTAACACCAGTCGCAGGAATACCTATGGGTTCAAGATCAGGAGATTTAGACCCATCAGTAGTAACATTTATTATGAAAAAAGAAAATAAGACTCCAGAAGAAATGGATACAATGCTTAATAAAAAATCAGGATTATTTGGTGTTTCAGGAGTATCTGCAGATAACAGAGATGTAGAAATGGCTGTTGCAGAAGGAAACGATAGAGCTAAACTTGCTTTTGACAACTATCATTATTTAATAGCTTGTTATATTGCAAGATGTGCTGTTGCAATGAACGGAGTAGATGTCATAGTCTTTACTGCAGGAGTTGGAGAAAGAGGAAAAGATTCAAGAAAAGAAATTTGTGAAAAACTTAAATTTATGGGTGTAAAATTAGATGAAACAAAAAATCAAGAAGCATTTGCTGTAGAAGCTAAAATTTCAAGTGATGATTCAAATGTAGCTGTTTATGTAGTTCCAACAAATGAAGAACTAATGATAGCAAGAGAAACAGCAAAATTAATAACAAAATAATAGAAAAAGAAAGGGAAACTAAAAATGAAAATATTAGTATTAAATTCAGGCAGTTCATCTTTAAAATATCAATTAATAGATATGGAAAAAGAAGAGGTTTTAGCTTCAGGAAAATATGAAAGAATTGGTGAACAAGAGGCATTCATAACACACAAAATAGAAAGTCAAGGCAAGAAAATAAAAATAAATCATCCTGCATTTGATCATGCAGAAGCAATTGATTTTTCTCTAAAACAATTAATTAATCCAGAATATAAAGTTATTAATTCTTTAGATGAAATATCAGCAATTGGACATAGAATAGTTCATGGTGGAGAAAAATTTAATAAGCCAGAACTAGTTACAGATGAAGTAATAAAAGAAATAAGTGATTGTGGCTCATTAGCTCCACTACATAATCCGGCAGCAGTATTAGGAATAGAAGCCTGTAAAAAAGTAATGCCAGGAAAACCAATGGTAGTTGTATTTGATACAGCTTTTCATCAAACAATAAAAAAAGAAAAATATTTGTATCCAATACCATATGAATACTATGAAAAATATGGAATAAGAAAATATGGATTTCATGGAACATCACACATGTATGTATCTCAAAGATTAGCAGAAATAGAAAATAAAGATATTAAAGACATTAAAGTAATTACATGTCATTTAGGACAGGGTGCAAGCATATGTGCAATAAAAGATGGAAAGTCAGTTGATACTAGTATGGGATTAACTCCTTTAGGTGGATTTCCAATGGTAACAAGATCAGGAGATTTGGATCCATCAGTAGTAACATTTTTAATGAAAAAAGAAAATCTATCTCCAGAAGAAATGGAAACAATTTTAAACAAAAATTCTGGTTTAGCTGCGATATCAAATATGGCACCAGATTTCAGAGAAATTGAAATAGCTTCAAAAGGAGAAAATGATTTAGCTAAAATAGCAATTGAAGAATTTAACTATGGAATTGCAAGCTATATTGCAAAATATATAATGACTTTAGAAGGGGCAGATTATATTGTATTTACTGGGGGAATTGGAGAAAATCAAGGAAGTATACGAAAAGCAGTATGTGACAAATTAAAAGTTTTTGGAGTTGAAATTGATGACGAAAAAAATAGTATAAGAGGAGAAGAAATATTAATTTCAAAACCAGAATCAAAAATTAAGGTTTATATAATTCCTACAAACGAAGAACTTATGATAGCAAAAGAAACTTTAAAATTAATTAAATAATTTATGTAAATAAAAACGAAATTATTAATATAATATAAGGGTGATGAAAGTGATAGATAACAAATTGGTAGAAGATAAACTGAAAAAATATAATCAAGAACACGTTATAGAGTTAATAAATAAAATGAAACCAGAAGAGCAAGAAGGTATTATAAATAAGGTTTCAAAAATTGATTTTGAAGAAATGGACAAATTATATAAATCTACAAAAAAAGAAATTGAAATTAAAGAATCTGAAATTTCGCCAATAGGGTATATTGATAAAGCAAAAATATCAGAAGAAGAGAAAGCAAAATTTTCCGAAGTAGGAAAAAATATCATAATACAAGACGAATATGCAGTTGTAACAATGGCTGGAGGCCAGGGTACAAGATTACGGCTTTAATAAACCTAAAGGAGCTTTTAAGTTAGATATTGGTGAAAACGGAAAATATATATTTGAAATTTTAACAGAAAATTTATTGAAATCTGAAAAATTATATGGGGTAGCACCATATTGGTATATAATGACAAGCAAACAAAACAATGATGAAACAATTGAATTTTTTGAAGAACACAATTACTTTGGATATAAAAAAGATAAAGTGAAATTTTTTAAACAAGGCGAATTACCACTACTTACACAAGATGGAAAGCTTGTTATAGAAAACAATAATGTAAAAATGGCAGCTAATGGAAATGGTGGAGTATATAAATCACTTGTAAAAGAAAAAATGATAGATGATATGAAATCAAAAAACATAAAGTGGGTATATATTTGTGGAGTAGATAATATTATGGTAAAACCTATAGATCCATTATTTATCGGATTAACAATAAGTAAACATATGTTGCTTGCTTCTAAATCAATAGAAAAAGCATATCCAGAAGAAAAAATAGGGGTTTTTTGTAGAAAAAATGGAAGACCAAGTGTTGTTGAATACACAGAACTTTCAGAAAATATGAGATATAAACGTAATGATGATGGAACTTTAACTTATAAAGAAGGAACATTTGTTAGTTTTCTATTTAGTGTAGAGGCATTAGAGAAAATAGCAAAACAAGATTTAGAATATCATTTAGCTATAAAAAATGGATTATACAAATTTGAGACATTTACTTTTGATGCATTTAAATTTTTTGATGACATGCTTATAATGAAGGTAGAAAGAGATGAAGAATTTGCACCAATAAAAAATAAAGAAGGGATAGATAGTCCTGAAACGGCAAAAGAGATTTATGAAAGGAATTTACTAAAAAATGGAAGAAATTAAGATAGAAAATCTTCTTAATTTAAATGAGACAATTGCAAAAAAACTATTTGAAAATTATTTGTATCCATGGGAAGTTCTAACTAAAATAAAAGACTTTATAATTGAATTAGGAAATTCTTTAAATAAAGAAGAGTTTAATAAAATTGAAGAAAATATATGGATACATAAATCTGTTAAAATAGCAAAAACAGCTGATATTATGGGACCTTGCATTATAGATGAAGGAACTGAAATAAGACATTGTGCATACATTAGAGGAAATGTTATAATAGGTAGAAATTCGGTAATAGGAAACTCAACAGAACTAAAAAATTCAATATTATTCAATAATGTTCAAGTACCACATTATAATTATGTAGGAGATTCAATATTAGGATATAAAACACATATGGGAGCAGGAAGTATTACTTCAAACATAAAATCAGATAAAACATTAATAAAGGTAAAAGGTAATAATTTCTGTGTTGAAACAGGATTAAGAAAATTTGGAACAATAATAGGAGATAATTCAGAAATAGGATGTGGCTCAGTTTTAAATCCAGGTTCTATTATTGGAAGAAATACAAATATATATCCTCTTTCATCTGTAAGAGGAGTAATTAAAGAAAATAGCATATATAAACATCAGAATGAAGTTATAAATAAATATTAATACTTGACAACATCTATATAAACTAGTATAATAGATATGTACGTCAAAAAAAGGAGAAAGATATGTTAGCCAAAGTATGGAAAAAAGTTTGTATTTTGATATTAATAATAGCTTGTCTTTTTAATATTGTGTCAAAATTAGTTGGAAGGATTTCTTTTAATAAGGAGATTGTTAATTCAGCAAGATATATGCTAGAACAAGAAAAGTATAAAAAAGACGAAGAAAATATAATAAAATAGGACTTGAAATTTCTTACAAAATATGGTAATATAAAATATAGCGATTTTTAAAGGGCAAATTGATTGCCAACGTATGGAAGAAGAGGTGAATATTCGATGAATAAAGAAATACAACCAGAATATGGAGAAACAACAATTACATGTGCATGTGGAAATGTAATGAAAGTTGGATCAACAAAAAAAGACTTAAGAGTTGATATTTGTTCAAAATGTCATCCATTCTGGACAGGTAATTTAACTAGACGTGATACAGCAGGAAGTAGAGCAGATAGATTTAAGAAGAAATATGGTCTTGAATAAAAAATAAGTAGCTATTTAGAATTTAAGTCTCCTTATTAGACGTTAGTTTAATAAAGAGGCTTATTATAAGTTAGCTACTTTATTTTTTGTGAATTTTCTATTGATAAAAAAATTATAATTTGATATACTTATCAAAATATTGTACTAATGAAAGGATTATTATGGCTGGTAAAAGTATAGTAAAAAATTATCTATATAATTTAATATATCAAATATTAATTCTAATACTGCCACTAGTTACCGCTTCTTACTTAGCAAGAGTTTTAGGAGCAGAAGGAAATGGTATTTATAGTTACACATATACAATAGTTAATTATTTTGTACTATTTGGATCTCTTGGAGTTACATTATATGGTCAAAGAGAAATCGCATATGTACAAGATGATAAATCAAAAATGAAAAAGATTTTTATTGAACTTGTTTCTTTTAGATTTATAACCATTGGTATTGCATCTATAATTTATTATTTTGCTTGTATTAAAAATGGATTATATAGTGAATATTATAAAATATTATTTCTAGAATTGCTTGCAGGAGCTTTTGATATTAGTTTCTTTTTCCAAGGAATGGAAGATTTTAAAAAAACAGTTATAAGAAATGTAATAGTAAGACTTGCAAGTGTATCACTAATTTTTATTCTTGTAAAAGAACAAAGTGACTTAGGCATATATTTAACTATTTATGCTTTAGCTGATTTATTAGGAAATATATCATTATGGTTTTATCTTCCAAAATATTTTAAAGGTGTGAAAGTAAAAAATATAAACATTGTAAAACAAATACCAGCATTATTATTACTTTTTGTACCACAAATAACAAACAAAATATATAATATGTTAGATACAACTATGCTTGGAAAAATAATCGCGGATAAATCAGAAACAGGATATTATGAACAAAGTCAAAAAATAATAAGAGTATTGTTGACAATAGTTACCTCACTTGGAACTGTTATGGTTCCTAAAATGGCAAATCTGTTTGCAAATGGAGAAAATGATAAAATAAATGATTATATGAAAAAATCATTTAATTATACATATTTACTTTGTTTTCCTATTATATTTGGATTAATTTCAATTTCAAAAAATTTTATACCTTGGTTTTTTGGACCAGGATATGATAAAGTAATAATTTTAATGAATATTATTACCCCAATATTATTACTTATGGGAGTTGCAAATATAATTGGTACACAATATTTACTGCCAACAAAAAGGCAAAAAGAATATACAATTTCAATTTTAATAGGGGTAGTAGTTAATTTTATTTTAAATTATATAATGATACATCTATGGAAAAGTATAGGAGCATGTATTGCTACAGTATTATCAGAATTAATAGTAACATCAATTCAATTTTACTATATAAGAAACGAAGTCAATATAAAGGAAATGATTAAATTATCATATAAATATATTTTATCAAGTATAATTATGTTTATATTATGTATGTTGGTTCCGATTGTTGCAGATGGATTTACATGTGTAGTAATACAAATTATGTTAGGAATAGTAACATATTTTGGAATATTATTAATAATTAAAGATGAGTTTGTATATCTATTACTTAATAAAGTTAAAATGAAAATAACTTCTGTATTAAGTAGAAATTAAAGAAAGAGGAAATAAAATGTATTTAATTGTGGGACTTGGAAACCCTGAACCAGATTATAGTTATACACGTCACAATATGGGATTTGATACAATAAATATTTTAGCAAAAAAATATAATATAAAAGTTGAAAAAGAAGATTTTGACGCATTATATGGAATTGGTGAAATAGAAGGAGAAAAGGTAATTCTATGTAAACCACAAACCTTCATGAATCTAAGTGGAAATGCAATTATTAAATTTATAAATTATTATAAAATTGATTTAGATCATTTGATTGTGATTTATGATGATATAGACACTTCAGTAGGTATAACAAAAATAAGAAAAAAAGGTGGACCTGGTGGACATAATGGCATGAAATCTATTATAGAAAATTTAAATACAACAGAATTTCCTAGAATTAGAATTGGAATTGGAGAACCAATAGATAGAATTTTACTAACAGAATATGTAATAGGAAAAATTTCAGAAGAAGAATATTCAAATTTAAATGAAGGAATAAATACAGCAGTCGAAGCTGTAGAGTCAATTTTAAAAAATGGAATAGATAATGCAATGAATATTATTAACACAAAAAATTAAAGGAGCAATTTATGTTAGAACTATTAATAAATAAAGAAGAAAATTTTGAAAATATAATTTTAATAGAAAATGGAAAAATGGTAGAACATTATATAAATGATGAAAATTCCGAAAAGGTTAAACAAGAAGGCGATATTTATGTAGGACAGGTAGAAGATATTATTCCAGGAATGCAAGCAGCTTTTGTAAATTTTGGAAAAGATAAAAAAGGTTTTATTCATGTAAAAGATGCAATAGCAAAAGTTGATGAAACAAAAGAAAAACCTGATTTATCTTTGGATATTAAGGATGTACTTAAGCCAAATCAAAAACTTTTAATACAAATAAAAAAAGATGGAGATATTACTAAAGGTGCAAGAGTATCAACACATATAAGCTTGACAGGAAAATATATAGTTCTAATGCCTAATACTAATTTTATTCCTGTTTCACAAAAAATAGAAAATGAAAACGAGAAGAAAAGATTAATACAACTTGTAAAGAAAAATCTTCCTGATGACTTTGGTGCAATAATAAGAACTTCTGCTGAAAAAAAATCGGAAGAAGAAATAAAAAAAGATATTGATAGACTTATTTCAATTTGGAAAGATATTGAAGCTAAATTTAAAAAAACAAAAAAAATACCAGATTTATTATGGAAAAGCGAAGGAATTGTTGAAAGAATTATTACAGACTTATGTACAAAGAATTTGGAAAAAATTACAACTAATAGCGAAGAAAGATATAATAGATTAAAAGAAATGTATTCTTCTGAAAAATTAAATATCGTTCTTGAAAAAGGTACAAATTTAATAGAAAAATATGACTTGGAAAAACAAATAGAAAAGAGTGAAAATAGAAAAGTTTGGCTAAATTGTGGAGGTTTTATTACTATAGATAAAACAGAAGCCTTAACAGCAATTGATGTAAATACTGGAAAATTTACAGGAAAGAAAGATTTAGAATCAACTATTTTCAAAGTGAATAAGGAGGCTACAATTGAGATTGCTAAACAATTAAGATTACGTGATATAGGTGGAATTATTATAATTGATTATATCGATATGACAAATAACGAAAATAGAATTAAAATTGAGAATCTTTTAAAAGAGGTTTTAAAAGAAGATAGAAGTAAAACACAAGTTGAAGGATTTACAAAACTTAATTTGATGGAAATGACAAGAAAACATATATGTAGTCATCTAAATAATTTAAATTAAATGAAACATCTTGAAATAAAATTCAAGATGTTTTTGTTATCTAAAACCCCTAGCTAGGCTAGGGGTTCAATAAAGCTTTAGCGGTGAGGTAGACAAAAAATCCCCTTTCAATATATAATATTTTTGCGACTGGCAATTGCAAAAAATATTGAAAGG
Source organism: uncultured Clostridia bacterium (assembly GCA_947632585.1). Lineage (GTDB taxonomy): Bacteria > Bacillota > Clostridia > TANB77 > CAG-508 > CAG-269. The sequence goes on along the minus strand of CANRPS010000003.1, from coordinate 41,805 downwards.
GGGTCATTCAAATGAATGATGTAAAAAGTTTATCACATACAAGTTGGAATTGCAAATATCATATAGTATTTGCACCGAAATATAGAAGAAAGGTATTTTATGAGAGTAAGAGATTAGAAATAGGAAAGATATTAAGAGATTTGTGTGAATGGAAAGGAATCACAATAATAGAGGCAGAAGTATGTACAGACCATATACATATGTTATTAGAAATACCACCCAAATATAGTGTATCAAGTATAATGGGATTTTTGAAAGGAAAAAGTAGTATAATGATATACAGCCAATGGGGAAATATGAAATATAAATATAGAAATAGAGAATTTTGGTGTAGAGGATACTATGTAGATACAGTAGGAAAGAATACGAAAAAGATACAAGAATATATAGCAAATCAGCTAAAAGAAGATAAATTAAATGAACAATTGACAATGGAAGAAATAGACCCATTTAAGGGTCAGTAAGTAAAAAAAGCAAAAGCCAGTCGAGAAAGGTACATCTTTAGATGTGGCTAGTAGAGAAGCCCTATGGGCGTAAAGGAAAAACCACCAGCTAAGCTGGTGGATAATTATTCTTTTTACACCTCAATTTTAGGTTGATACATTTCAAGCCACATATTTACTTGACAAAGATATGCCATAAGTTGAGGTCCTGTCGTCGCCTGCCACAAAATGACACATATGGGTTTTGCTAGAGGCTCTAAGAAAAGCTCGAAAATGGTAAATCACGAATTTTAATAAAATTAACAAATTTTACAAAAAGGTTGCACATTTTTATTATAAAATGTAATTATCTATAAATATAAATTTACAGGACAAAATTATTTTTAATATGTATGGAAAAAAAGTAAAATATGTGTTATACTAGATGTGTAAATATAATAGACGTGATTTATATGAAGAATACTGAAAAAATATATAATTATGCTTATGATATAAATAGAATATTGGATAGAAGTAGCTGATTATGATTTAGAAACAGCAGAAGCAATGTTAAAAAGTAAAAGATATTTGTATGTAGGATTTATGTGTAATCAAGCAATAGAAAAAATATTTAAAGCTTATTATGTAAAAACAAACGGAAAACAACCACCATATACTCATAAGCTAATAAGATTAGCTGAAGAAGGCAATTTATATAGTTTAATGAGTGAAGAACAAAAAGACTTTTTAGATATTATATCACCTTTAAACATAGAGGCAAGATATCCTACTCAGAAACAAGAATTATATGAAGCATTAAGCAATGATAGATGTAAAGAAATTATAAAGGAAACGGAGGACTTCATATTATGGATCAAGAAAAAGTTAGACAACTAGTAAAAGAATATAGTAAATTAGTAGTTGCAAATATGATTGTAAACAAAATAATTTTGTATGGTTCTTATGCAAGAGGAAATGCAAGAAAAGATAGTGACATAGATGTTGCAGTAGTAGTACCAAGGAGCAGTATATCAAAAGATATAATTGATGATATGGCAAAATTATTTAAATTAAGAAGAAATATATCGACAGATATTGAACCTATATTATTGATTGATGGAGAAGATACAAGTGGATTTTTAGATGATATTTTGGAATATGGAGAGATTGTATATTCAAACTAATAAAACTTGAAGTTGCTGAAAAAGTAACTTCAAGTTTTGTGCTTACTTAAAGTAAAAAAAGAACTAAACGCTACCATACATTTAGTTCAAACGCAAGATTTGACATCTTTTAATTTATAGTATATTACTTTTTTACATATAGCGAATATATAAATATACTATAATTTTTACTTAGTGGATAATAAAATAATTTAAAAAAATTATAAAAATGGTATAAATTTTAAATTATATATGTTATATTATATAAAACAGAGAGTGGAGGTTGGGTATGACTACTAAAAAACAAGAATTATATAATATGATAGAAACATTACCAGAAGAACTTTTAAACAAAGTTATAGAATTTATAGAATATTTAAAATATACAGATGTTGTCAATAATGAATCTCAAGATTTTATCATAAAGGATAAAAAAGATTTAAGAAAAAAATTAGAAGAAGGAATAAAAGATACTGATAATGGAAAAGTATGCTCAATAGATGAAACGTTTTCTGAAATTGAAGCAATGCTAGCTCAGTAAAATGTTTGAAAAATAGGAATATACAAAATTAAAAGATATAATATTTATTTTAAGGTTACAAATTGCAACCTTAAATAAAAATAGTAGAGAAAACAATTGGTCGTGAAAAGCAATACGTAATTGATTCTATATGAATATTGACATATACTAAAAAAAGTAGTATACTATATTAGCTTAATTAAATAAACGTTATTCATTAGATGTTTGAGAGAACTAGATGTATGGTAGCATCTAGTTTTTCTTAACTTTAATGGTAATATAAATGTTTAAGGTCACGATTTGTGACCTTAAACAAAATCAGTAGAGAAAAGAACTGGTCACAAATTGTGACTACCTCAAAAAATGCAAAACTTGAGGTCACAAATTGTGACTTCAAGTTTTGTGTTTTATATCTCAATTTTAGGCTGATACATTTCAAGCCACATATTTACTTGGCAAAGATATGCCATAAGTTGAGGACCGGTCATTAGCTGACCAAACCAAGGTCTAGAAAAAGCTTTACCATCAGTATTTAGAATATTGATTATATAATCACGATTAAGCAATAGATTTATTGGACTATTAATATTTTTCATAATATTAGTAAGCATTTGTTTCACTGCTTTTAAATATGTTGGGTTATGAGTTTTAGGATATGGAGATTTTTTTCTAGTTACAATTTCATCTGGAAGATAATCTTTCATAATATATCTCAATAATCCCTTTTCACGATTTTTATATGCTTTCATTTCCCAAGGGACATTATACATATATTCTGCAAGTCTATAGTCGCAAAAAGGAACACGAACTTCAAATCCATTGGACATACTCATACGATCTACTCTATCTAAAAGAGTTTGCATAAACCAGTTTATAGTAAGATATGAAATCCTACGTTTTTCAGCAGTATCAAATGAGTCACAATCTAGGATTTCTACATTTGACAGACTTTCATTATATCTAAAATCTATATATTCCTTTAAATCAATTTTGTTAGAAATATCAGGATTTAAAATTTGTTGTCTTTCAGAAATAGCTATAGACCAAGGAAAAGTCCCTGAATCTAAAGCATCTTCTCGGAAAAACCAAGGATATCCACCAAATATTTCATCAGCACATTCACCCATTAAAGAAACCGTTTTTTCTTTTTTAACTTCTTTACAAAATAAGTAAAGAGAAGAATCAACATCTGCCATTCCAGGCATATCACGAGCTATCATAGCATTTTCTAAAGCTTTAGCAAGCTCTGGAGTATCAAGAACAACTTTATGGTGTTTACTATAAGTACAAGAATTCATTAAATCAATATAGTAATTATCAGAATTTGGCTGAAAATCAGATTTGACAAAATTCTTATCATTGTCAACATAATCTACTGAATAAGTATCTAATGGCTCAAGTCCATTTTCTTTTAGATAATCAGATGTGAATTTAGTAATAATACTCGAATCGAGTCCTCCAGATAAAAATGTACAAATAGGCATATCAGATACTAATTGTCTAGAAATAGCATCTTTTACGAGATAACTTAAATGTTCACATGTTTCTGGAAAAGTTTCTAAATGAGGTTTACTTTGAAATTTCCAATATCTTTCTATATGAAGTCCTGAATTATTATATATAGCAAAATGGGCAGGCTTAATTTCATATATATTTTTATATATTGTAAAACCTGGAGTATGACTTGGACCTATACCAAATAATTCGGAAATGCCTTGTTTATCAACTATTTTTTCTATACCAGGATATTCAAAAATTGCTTTTAATTCAGAAGCAAAAATTAATCCTTGATCAAATTCAGTATAAAATAATGGTTTAATACCAAAGTGATCTCTTGCCATAAATAATTCTTGGGTACCGAGAATTCCAAATAGCAAAAGAGAAAATACCATTTAAATGATTTACAACATCTTTTCCATAGTATATGTAGCTTTTTAAAAGAACTTCGGTGTCTGAATGTCCTAAAAATGTGAAACTATTTTCTTTCAAAGTTTCTCTTAATTCTTTTGTGTTATAAATTTGACCATTATAAACTAAAGTATATTCGCCTGAAGAATACTTTTCTACCATGGGCTGTTTTCCACCTTCAGGATCAATTACTATAAGCCTTTTGTGTCCTAAGGCAACGTTTTTATTTATATAAAGACCTTCCTCATCAGGACCACGTTTTGACAATGATTGTGTCATAGAATTTATTGTATTTTTTTTATTAGGCAATTCTTTTTTATAATTTACAAAACCAACGATTCCACACATAAAAACCTCCTACTAAAAATATTATATGAAAAGTATTGAAAATAGGTGACTTATACAAGGAATTTACAAAACTTTTCTTTTAAGTATTGACAAATTTAAGAAAAAAAGGTATAATTTTCTAGTATGACTTTTAAAACAGATAAAATTATAAAAATATATATCATACTAACAAGAGGAGGGAATAAATATGGCACAACCAAAAAGAAGATGGTCTAAAGCTAGAACTCATACTAGAAGATCAACATGGAAATTAGATACACAAAATTTTGCTAAATGTACAAATTGTGGAGAACCAATTTTACCACACACATTATGCTCAAATTGTGGGTATTATGATGGAAAACAAATTATAGTAAAAAAAGAAAAAGATAACAATCAAGAATAATCCGTCAAGGAGGAATAATAAATGCAAATAATAAAAAATATATTTATTGGAATTTATTTTATAGTATGTTTGGCATTAATAATTCTTGCCATGATACAATCTAAAGAAGATGCTGGGTTATCTTCAACAATAACAGGAACATCAGCAAATAACTTCTTTGAAAAAAATAAAGGAAATACCAAGGAAGGTAAACAAAAAAAATGGACAGTTATTTTAGGAATTGTTCTTGTTATACTTTGCATTGGTTTAGGAGCAATATATTCAATTTAGTAGTAAAAGAATATAAAAATAAAGTTATAAGTTAGTAAAAAGACCATAGATTATATTAGATAATCTATGGTCTTTTTTAGGAGGATTCTATTCAAGTTGTTTTTTTATGATATCTACAACAATGCCACAAATAATAAATTCAATAGCCACATATGTACTTAATTTAAATATTGATATAGCTAAATCAAATATAAAGATACTATGTAAAAACTCCATATTCATATAAAGGAGAAAAACTGATAACATTAAAATTAAAAAACAAATTTTAATTCCATTCTTCATGATCTTTAAATCTTGTTTATCTAATTTATTAAATAGATTTTTAATATTATTCATAATTGATTTCTCCTTTTATAATTATTATCTACTATATAATGTTAACATAAAGTAAACAACAAATCAAAGTAAAATAATTGAATAATTGTTAGAATTTACAATAGATTTAAAGCAAAATTATCTAAATTTATTACCAATTATTGAAAAAGTAATAAAAATATAGTATACTATTCAATAAATCTTCAAAAAGTCAGCAACTATAATGATAAAAAAATAGCAATAAATATAAAAATATATATTGAAAAAAATATAAATTGGATCAAATTCATAATATGAAAGGAACAAGAAATGGAAAAAGAAGAAAATAAAAGCAAAAAAATATTTGAATATGATTTTCTTAAAGCTTTTGCTATGATATTAGTAATTGTAGCTCATTGTATTTATTATATAGTAACTAGCAAATACGGAGGAATAGATTATTCTCAAGGAAAGGTTATAACAAATTATATCATAAATTTTTTAGCATATTTTGATATAACCATACCTATGCCAATATTTTTTATAGTCAGTGGAGCATTATTTAGAAACACATTTTTATCAATGGAAAAGAAAAATGAAGGGATGAAACATTTAGCTGTAAAGAAATTTAAAAAATTAATGATAGCATTTTTTGTTGTAAGTATTTTTTACACAATTCCTATAAAATATATAACAGGATATTTTTCAAATAGTCAAAATCTTTTTTCAGATATATTCATAGGACAGATATTAATACAAGGAAATACACATTTGTGGTTTCTTCCATCATTGTATTTTATTTTTCTGATTGCATATTTTATAGAAAAGAAAAATATAAAATATGAAAAATATATAATTATTCCTATAACATTTTTGCTATATATAATTCATACTAAAATACCGGTAAATCTAATACTTTACATTACTAAATTTTTATTTTATTTTTATATAGGATATTATTTTGAAATTTATAAGACAGAAATACATAAATTTATCGAAAAGCATAAAAAATTTCCAATAATTGGCTTTATGATTGCATTAATATTACTTGCTATATATATGTATGTAGAAAGAAATAACTTTATATTAAAATTATTAGGAAAAATAGAATTGATGTTAGTTAACTTGTTAAGCTTCTTGTTCTTTTACAATATAGCAACAAAGATAAAACAAAAAGAAATCTTTTCAAAGGCTGTAGATAATATAAGCAAATATACTTTTGGTATTTATTTATATTCTGATCCATTAAATTATATAATATTATTTTTATTTTTTAACTATGGAAATATAAATTATTTTAGTACTACCTTAGGAGTAACAATACTATTTTTTATTAGATTAGTAGTTACATTTGGAATAGCATTTTTTATTACATATCTATTAAAAAAATTAAAAGTTAAATATCTTTGCTAAATATAGAAATTATAAAAAAATAAAAATACTTTAATAAAATAGAGTATTTTTATTGAATACTGAAATATGAAATGATAAAATAAACTAAATCTAATTGAGAAGGGATTTGATAAAATGTCTATACTATTAACAGGTGGAGCAGGATACATAGGAAGTCATACTGCTGTAGAATTATTAAATAAGGGTAATGAATTAGCAATTATTGATGATTTTTCAAATAGTAATGAAAAATCATTAGAAGCAATAAAAAAAATAACAGGAAAAGATTTTAAATTTTATGAAATCAATTACATGGATAGAGAAAAACTAGAAAAGGTTTTTGAAGAAAACAAAATAGATTCGGTTATACATTTTGCTGGATTTAAAGCTGTAGGAGAATCAGTTAAAGAACCATTGAAATATTATCATAATAATGTTGCAGGAACTATTGTTTTACTTGAAACAATGATAAAATATAATGTAAAAAAAATAGTATTTAGTTCTTCTGCAACAATATATGGAAAGCAATTATCTACTAGATATGTAGAAACAATGGAAAGAAAATCTTCACCAAGTGCATATGGAAATACTAAAATAATGATAGAACAAATTTTAGAAGATTTATATAAATCAGATAACACATGGAAAGTTGCAATATTAAGATACTTTAATCCTGTAGGAGCTCATAATTCAGGACTTCTTGGAGAAAACCCTAAAGGAATACCAAATAATTTAATGCCTTTTATACAAAAAGTTGCAGTTGGTGAACTAAAAGAACTTACTATATTTGGAAATGACTATAATACTCCGGATGGAACTTGTAGAAGAGATTATTTGCATGTAGTAGATTTAGCTATAGGACATCTAAAAGCATTAGAAAAATTAGACAAAGAAAAAAGTGGAGTATATATATATAATTTAGGAACTGGATCACCCGTAAGTGTGTTAGAACTTGTAAATACATTCATAAAAGTAAATAATATAAATGTACCATATAAAATAGGAGCAAGGCGAGAAGGGGATTTAGATGAATGCTATGCAGATCCAAGCAAAGCAGAAAAAGAATTGAATTGGAAAGCATCAAAAACAATACAAGATATGTGTAGAGATTCATGGAATTATATACAAAAAAATATTAAAGGAGAATAAACTTGAAAATAAACATATTAAGAGCAATACTAATTTTTTTGCTTATAATTTTATTTATACGTATTTTTAATTTTTCAAGCCAAGATGGAGAAACTTCTGGAAATCTAAGTAGAGAAGTTACAGAAACAATAACTAAAAATATAAAAGCTATACAAAGATTGGAAAAAAGTAAAAAGGAAATAGTTTTAGATAAAATAGAACATATTGTAAGAAAAACGGCACATTTTACACTTTATACAATGGTTGGAATACTGATGATGAGTTTAATGACAACATATGATATAAAACCTAAAAAGAAAATTGGTATAAGTTTAGCTGTAGGTGTACTTTATGCTATATCAGATGAAGTACATCAAGTTTTTGTACCTGATAGAACTCCAATGATTCAAGATGTTTTTATTGATAGTTTTGGGACTATTTTTGGTATATGTATAACTATATTTGTAATTAGATGTTATAGAACAATAAGAAATTGTGTAAATTAAATTGCAAAATTTGTCAAAATATATTGAAAACAAGGTCAAATAATGTTATAATAGAAAGCGGAATGCTTTAAAAAATTAGGAGTGGATGCTCAAATGAAAATTGAAGTCTTTAAAAACAATTTATAGAAGTTTCCTAAAATTATAAATATAATTAAGGCAAAATTGGATTAGTATGATAAATACATTATTTACTAATTAAAAAGGAGTTAATAGTTACTTGCAAAACTAGTGCTTTAGCTTTGATATATTTTAATGACAGAAATAAGGAGAAACATAAATGAAAAAAATTTCTTTTATTGTATTATCATACAATTCGGAAAAATACATAGAAGATTGTTTAGAATCTATATTGAAAATAGAGAAATATAAAGTACATATTTATGTTATAGATAATGGTTCAAAGGATAGTAGTATAGAGATAATAAACAAAATAAAAAATGAACAAATAACTTTAATTAAATTAGAAAAGAATTATGGAACTACTATAAGTAGAAATAAAGGATTACATTTAATAAAAGAAACTGATTTTATTTGTATTTTGGATTCAGATACAATTATAAATGAAAAAGCTATTGAAATAATGGTAAATTATTTGGATAAACATGAAAATGTGGGAATAACTGGACCTTCAATGCGTGGAAAAGATGGTACCAAACAAATACCATATAGAAAATTCCCAACATGGAAGTTAAAAATTTATAAAGCGATTCCAATAAAGTATTTTAATAATAAAGGAGAACTATTAGAAAAATATCAGATAAAAGAATTGCCAGAAGATTTTGAATGTGATTATATTATTTCTGCATGTTGGATAATGAGATTTAATACATATAAAAGATTGGGAGACTTAGATGAAAAAATTTTTTATTCACCAGAGGATGTTGAATATTGCATGAGAGCATGGCAACAAGGATTAAAGGTAGTTCACTTAAAAAACGCTGAAATTATACATTATTATCAAAGGATATCTAAAAAGAAATTAATTAGTAAAGCTAATTATACACATTTGCTAGGATTACATTATGTTTTAAAAAAATATAAGAAATTTCTGAAGGCATATAGAAACGGAAAGGAAGAAAAATAATGAATATACTATTCGTTAATCCGCCATTTAAAGCAGAGTATGGAAAATTTTCGAGAGAAGCAAGAAGTGCAATGATTACTAATAGTGGAGTTATTTATTACCCATTGTGGTTATTATATGCTGCTGGAGTATGTAAAAAGGAGAACTTTAAAGTATATTTTTTAGATGCACCAGCAAAAAGAATGAAGCACGAAGATGCTTTTTTGTGGATTAAAGAGAAAAATGTAAATTTTGATTTAATTGTTGTTGACACTAGTACGCCGTCTATTTATAATGATGCAAAATTTGGAGGAGATTTAAAAGATATATATAAAAATGCATTTGTTATATTAGTGGGAACTCATCCAACTGCTTTGCCAGAAGAGACTCTTGGACTAGATATGAGAGTTGATGGTATAGCATGTGGAGAATTTGATTATATTATTAGAGATTTGGCAAAAGCATTGGATAAAAAGCAAGATCTAAGTGAAGTGAGAGGATTGGTTTATAGAAAAGACAATAAAACATTAAAGAATAAACCAATGGAACCGATTATGAATTTAGATGAAATTCCATTTGCTTCCAAATTAATAAAAGAATTTTTAGATCCAAAGGATTATTTTTTTGCTGCTTCATTATATCCAGAAGTGCAAATTTTTACAGGAAGAGGATGTCCGGCACGTTGCTATTTTTGCGTTTACCCTCAAACAATGCATGGACATAAGTATAGGGTTAGAAGTGCAAAAAATGTTGTTGAAGAATTTGAATACATAGTAAATGAGATGCCAGAAGTAAAGGAAATTGTAATAGAAGATGATACATTTACGATAGATAAGAATAGAACACAAGAAATATGTAAATTATTGATAGAAAAGAAAATTAATAAAAAAATAAAGTGGCTATGTAATGCAAGAGTAAATTTAGATTATGAAACAATGAAATTAATGAAAAAAGCAGGATGTAAGTTGATAATACCTGGAATAGAGAGCGGAACTCAAGAAATTCTTAATAATATAAAAAAAGGAACTACTCTTAATCAAATTGAAGAATATGTAAAAAATGCAAAAAAGGCAAAGTTATTAATACATGCTTGCTATATGGTTGGAAATAAAGGCGAAACTAAAGAGACTATGCAGAACACATTAAATTTTGCTATTAAATTAAATACAGATACAGCACAATTTTATACATTACATCCGTATCCTGGAACTGAGGCATATAATTGGGCAGTAGAAAATGGATATTTAGATAATAAAAATTATGAAAACTGGATAAAAAAAGATGGAACTCATAATTGTGTAATAGATTTGGATAATATATCTTCGAAAGAGTTAGTAGAATTTTGTGATTATGCAAGGAAAAAATATTATTTAAGACCAAGGTATATTTTTAGAAAAATATGTCAGTCATTAACAAGTTGGGATGAATTAGTCAGAAATGTAAAAGGATTTTTAAATATAGCACCAAAATTATTTAAAAAGCAGGAAGGAATAGAAAAGTAGATGGAAGGGAAGGCACCAAAAATATCTGTAGCGATGGCATCATATAATGGCGAAAATTATATATATGAACAGATAAAAACTATTTTAAATAATTTGAAAAAAAATGATGAATTAATAATTTCTGATGATGGATCTACAGATAAAACTATTGATATTATAAATAGCTTTAAAGATGAAAGAATAAAACTATTGAATGGCCCTAGAATTGGAATAAAGCAAAACTTTGCTAATGCTATAAAAAATACAACTGGTGATTTTATTTTTCTAACAGACCAAGATGATATATGGGAAAATAATAAAGTAGAAAAAATAATTCAGTGTTTTGAAAAAAATGATTATATTCTTATACAACATGATGCAATAGTTATAGATGAAAATGAAAATATAATGTTTGAGTCATTTGCATCACATAGAAATGTAAAGATAGGTATTATAAAAAATATTATAAAAAATTCTTATCATGGATGTTGTATTGCATTTAAGAAAGAGCTAAAAGAAGAATTTTTACCTATTCCTAATGATATATATTTACATGATCAATGGATAGGACTAATAGGAGAAGTAAATGGAAAAACATATTTTTTAGATGAAAAATTAATGAAATATAGAAGGCATGGAGGAAATGCATCAAGTTTTAAACATTTACCTATAAGACAGATTATAAAAAACAGATTGAGCATTTCAAAAGAGCTAATGAAATATTTAATAAAAAGAAAACGCAATCAGAAAAAGTTATAATTTTTACTATAAAAGTAAAATCAAGAATTATCAGTTATAAATTGATACTAGTTCAATAAATTTGCCTAATATGATTTTTATTGCAAATAATGAACAAATTAAATGTTAGAAAGTATAAAAGCTAAAATTATTGCAAGAAAGAATGAAAGCATAGAATTAAAGGAGGAATATGTATATATGAAAGCTGAAACAATTGAATGCGGATATATTTTTGAAGAAAATATAAAAGATATACCATCGAATGAAAACGTAACAACTATGATTCCATATGGTAATAATTCGATATTCAAAAGTAAAATTCAAGTGAAAATTGAAATTATATTAAAAAGAATAATAGATATAATGGCTTCAATAATAGGAATTATATTGCTAGTACCATTATCAATAATTATATACATAGCAAATTTTATTTTTAGCGAAAGAGGACCTTTATTTTATACTCAACAAAGAATAGGAAAAAATGGAAAAACATTTAAAATATATAAATATCGTTCTATGATAGTTGACGCTGATGAAAAACTAAAAAAATATCTTGAAGAAAATGAAGAAGCTAGAAAGGAGTTCGAAGCAACACAAAAATTAAAAAATGATCCTAGAATAACCAAAGTTGGAAAAATTTTGAGAAAAACTAGTCTAGATGAATTTCCTCAATTTATAAATGTTTTAAAAGGAGATATGAGCTTAATTGGTCCTAGACCAATTGTAGAACGAGAAATTCCATTATTTGGAAATAAAATGAAAATTATACATAGTGTAAAACCAGGAATTACTGGATATTGGGCTGCTAATGGCAGAAGTAATACAAGTTATAAAGAAAGAGTTGACATGGAAGCCTTTTATGCACAAAATTATTCTTTAAAAATGGATATGAAAATATTTTTTAAGACAATTCAAGCAGTTATAAAAAAGGAAGGAGCTCTTTAATTAGTTACAATATTAAGAAAATGTTAATAGAAATAATTAATGTAGAAAATTAAAATAATAAAAATCATACTAAGGAGAAAAGTAAAAATATCAACTATTTTGAAAAATATAGAAAGTATGAAAAGAAAGTACTTTGCTGTTTTAGTATTATCTATAAAGAGACATAATCAATAGAATAAGCAGAAAAAATAACTGATATAAAGAAAGGAATTTATCATAAATTTTGTTGTTATGAAAGAAATTAACAAATATAAATATATATCTTTTGATATTTTTGATACTTTAATTAAAAGAAATGTAGAAAAGCCAGAAGATATATTCAAAATTGTAGAAAAAAAATTACAAATTGAGAATTTTTATGAAAAACGTATAGATGCACAAAAAAAAGCATATTTAAAGAAAAAAAAATCAGAAGTAACTTTAGATGAAATATATGAAAATATAGATTTAGATAAGAAAATAATAGAAAATGCAAAAGATTGCGAAAGGCAAACTGAAATAGAATTTTGTCAATATAATTTGAAAATTGATAAAACATATAATGAAATTAGAGATAAAAGTAAGATTATACTAATAACGGATATGTATTTAGATAGGGATACAATCTCAAAAATTTTAAACAAATGTAGTATAAAATATTCGAAATTATATATTTCTTCAGAACTAAATTTAACAAAATCAAAAGGTAATATTTTTAAATATATATTGAAAGATCTAAAAATGAATGGAAAAGACCTTATTCATTTGGGCGATAATTTTAAATCAGATTTCTTAAACCCTAGAAAATATGGAATATGTAGTATTCATATAAAAGATAGTACAACACGACATTTTTTCAATAAGAATAATCAGAATATTGAATATAATATTTTGAAAAGTTTTATAAAAAATAATCAGAAATGTAGTGACAACTATTTTTTTAAATGTGGATATGAATGTTTGGGACCATTATTATATGGATTTTCTAAATGGCTATTAAAAGAAATAGAAGCTGAAAATATTAATAGATTATTTTTTTTATCTAGAGACGGCAAAATAATAAAAGAGGCTTTTGATTTAATAAAACAGAATAGTGTAGAATCTATATATTTTTTTGGTTCAAGAAGATCAACAATAGTTCCGTCATTATGGAAGTATAATACATTAGAGAAAATGATATCGATTATGCATGTAGGAAGAAGAATAACAATAAAAAATTTATTTAAGAAATTAGGAATAGAAACTTTAGACAGGGAACTAATTATAAATAAATATGATATTGATATTTATAAAGAATATATGGTTTCAAATATTCTTACAGATAAAAAAATAAATAAAATGTTTATTGATTACGTTGATGAAATTAAAAAGAATTCAAAAAACGAATATGATTTCTTGTTGGAATATTATCAAAAGCAGAACTTTAAAGGCAAAGTAGCCATTATTGACATTGGATGGAATGGAAATATGCAGAATGCAATTCAAAATATGATAAGTGATGTAGATTTAAATGGATATTATATTGGTTTGAAACCAAATAATATATATCAAGACAGACAAAAAATGAAGGGATATCTATTCGATAAATATAGTGGTTATGAATTATTTGAAAAGGAAGAATATTTTCCATTAGTTTTTGAATTTTTATTTATGACTCAACATGGTTCTGTAAAAAAATTTGTAGATTTTTCAAAAAACAATTGTTATGTGGAGTTGGAAAAATATGAATATGAAGATCGTCCAGAAAAGTTTATTCTTAAAGATATACAAAATGGAGCGATTCAATTTATAAAAGATTTTATAAGTTCAAACCTTAATAATTGTGTGTTTGAAATAATAAATAAAGATATTTCATATCTAAATTTATATGAATTAGGCCTAAATCCAAGTTTAAAAGATTCGAAAAAAATTGGAAATATAATGTTTGTTGACAATGATTTAAAATATATAGCTAAACCAAAAATACTTTTGTGCTATATATTAAATATAAAAAAATTTATAGTAGATTATAAATCAAGCAGTTGGAGAATAGGCTTTTTGAAAAGAATTCTTAAGATAAAATCTAATTATTATGTAATTAACAAAAAAATTAGAAAAATTTTTTTAAAATAAGGGAGATATAAATTTATGTTGCCATATGTAGGAGTAATTTTAGTAGTATATTTAATAGCTGTGTTTGTTGAAAAAAGTCCTAAATATAAATATGGTATATTGGGTTGTATTTTAATTATATTAATTATGTCAATATTTGCGGGGGTAAGAAACGAAGACATTGGAACAGATGTATTAGTATATGTAAAACCAGTTTATGAGACTATGAAAAATAATACTAACATGTTAAGAACTATGCGAACTGTTGATATGGAATTAATATTTTTTATAATTACATTTATCACATCTTTATTAAATGGAAGTTTGAATCTTCTTTTGTTTTTGCTACAACTAGTAATTTCTATATTTATTGTATTATTCGCATATTCACATAAAAAAGAGATATCTTTTTCAATGTGTATGTTAGCATATATGGGAATATTTTATGGATTAGCATTTAATATAGTAAGACAATGTATTGCTATGGCAATTGCATTATATGCATTTAGATATGTTGAAAAAAAAGATTTTAAAAAATTTATGTTATACATTATATTAGCAACCTTGTCACATATTACAGCATTAATATGTATACCATTGTATTTTTTTTATTGGCATACAGAGAATAATAAACGTGGACTATTTATAAAATATGTTATTTTATGTTTGATAATATTTATGATTTTCCGGATTAAAACAATTTATTTTGACAGGGATTAATATAGGTTTTTTACCAGAAAAATATAGCTATTATACTAGTTATTTTTATATGGATAAAATGGATGTACAATATAAAGCATACTTTTTAAAAATAGTGCTATTTTTTATATGTAACTATTTTTTAACATCATTTGAAGATAAAAGAAAGAAAAGTTTTTTCTCATATATACTTATTATAGATATGCTTATATATACAATAGGATTTAAAATAATGTATGCTGAAAGAATATCTTATTATTACTCAATGATAATATATCTTTATATGTTATCATATGGAAGTGCTAAATCAAAACAACCATTATTAAAATTTATATTAATAATTTTTATATTAATATATTTTTATATTACATATATTAATATAGGTATTGGACATATTTATCCATATCATTCTAATATATTAGGAATATAGGGAAAGGAGAAGCCAAACATATTTTATGCTTAAATATGTAGGGGAATAAAAATGTCAAAAGTTACTATAATAATTCCTGTTTATAATGTGGAAAATTACATAGAAAAGTGTATTAATAGTTGTTTGAATCAAACATTCAAAGAAATTGAAATAATAGCAATAGATGATTCAAGCACTGATAATAGTTATAATATTTTAAAACAATTTAAAGATAAAAGACTGAAGGTGATAAAACAAGATAAATTAGGTGTTTCAGCCGCAAGAAATTTAGGAATTAAAATGTCTACTTCAGATTGGATTGTTTTTCTAGATAGTGACGATTGGATAGAAGACAATATGATTGAAACAATGTATTATTATACCAAGAACCCAAACGAAATAGATATTATTATTTCTGGTTACTACATAAGTTCATCTAAAAATGAGATTGAAACACACTTTTTTAAAAATACAAATCACTTACTGGATAAAGGTGAGAATATTAATTTAATAAAAAGTTCGCTATGTAACACGGAGTATGACAATAAAACATCTATAACTAATTGTGGTGTTCCATGGGCAAAAATGTACAGAAAACAATATATTATAGACAATCATTGTTATTTTAAATTGGGTTTAAAGAGAATGCAAGATACTATATTCAATCTTGAAGCATATTATAATACCGATAAAATTATGATTATCCCATATGCTTTATACCATTATAGAATCAATGATGTGTCTGTTACACACAAACATTCTGCCGATTTTGATGAAACAAGTTTACAAGTTATTAAATACATAGATGATTTTATGTATGAGAAAAAATTATATAAAGATTTAAAAAAATATTTTGATGCTAAAAAGGTAAAACTATATATTGAAACAATAAGATTAAAATATTTGTCTGAAAATTGTAATTTAACTAAAAGAGAAAAAATCAATGAACTAAAAAATTTATATGGAAAGTATAAATTCAATAAATTTAGTAATAAATCACTAAAATATTTAAATAAAACTGAAAAAGTTATTGCTATTTTAATTAAGTATAAATTAATCAGATGTTGCTATGACTTTATGAATATAAAATATAAAATAAAAAAAATTTTAAAGATATAAAATTAGTGAAATTCAGACAAATAAAACACATATAAAAATAAATAAGGTTATAAAATAGGAAAGTTATGAAGTTTAGAAACTGATAGGAGAAGTTTTTTATGTTAAAAATAGCTGGAGTAGTAGTAACATATAATAGAAAAGAAAAATTAAAAATGAATTTAGAATGTTTACTAAAACAAGAATATCCTTTAGAAAAAATATATTTAATTGATAATTGTTCAACAGACGGAACTTATGAATACATAGAAGACATCTTAAAAAATAATGAAAAGATTCAATATATAAAAATGAAAGAAAATTTAGGTGGCTCCAAGGGATTTGAAGTGGGTGTGAAAAAAGCTTACGAAGATAATTATGATTGCATTTGGGGAATGGATGATGATGCCTTTCCTGAAAAAACGGCTTTAAAAAAATTAATTGAAGTATATGAAAAATTACCAAAAGAGTCGTGTTTATGGTCTAACCCACATAATGATACAGATTTTAAGAGTGAGTATAAGAAAGTTAACACATGGATATTTGTAGGTTTTTTTGTACCAAGAGTAGTTATTGACAAAGTGGGATTTCCAAGAGGAGACTTATTTATATATGGCGATGATGATGAGTATTGCCATAGAATTTTAAATGCTGGATTTAGCATATATAAAGTTAGGGATTCTATAATAAAACATAAGGCTAATTTAGCTAAGGATACTTATAGTAAGAAAATATGTGGAAAGAAAATAAGTTTACCAAAAATTCCTGATTGGAGATTATATTATGTGACTAGAAATTATATTTTAAAATATAAGTATAATGAATTAATTAAATATAAGGCTATTTTTTGGATAACTTCTAAAAATTTTATAAAATTATTGATATTAAATCCAAAACAAATTCCAATATTTTTAAAAGCATGGTGGCATGGAATTATAGGAAAAAGCGGAAAAATAATATCTCCAGAAAAGTAGAAAGGAAAAAAGAAAATTGAATTCATTAAGAATTATATATCATAAATTATTATATATATTACCAAAATCATTAGCACACAAAATAATGTATTACACAATTAAGGGGAAAAGATTAGATTTAAAAAATCCTAAAGATATAAATGAAAAAATACATTATATGATGGTATATAGATATGGAAAAAAGTATGGAATGCTTACTGATAAATGCAAAGTGAGAAATTTTGTGAAAGATAAGGGATATGAAAAATTACTTCCAAAACTTTATGGGGTTTATAACAACGTAAATGAAATAGACATAGAAAAATTACCAGAAAAATTTGTCTTAAAAACTAACCATGGCTCGGGAGAGGTATTCATATGTACTAATAAAAAAATATTTAACTTTGAAAACTGCAAAAAATTACTAAAAAAATCATTGAAAAAAAATTATGCTTACAATTACTTAGAATATCATTATAAGTATATTCAGCCAAAAATTATTTGTGAAGAGTTTTTAAGTGACCAAGAAAATAGACAACCATATGATTATAAATTTTTTTGCTTTAATGGAAAAGCAGATTGTATATTAGTTTGTAGTGATAGGGAGCAAAAAAATTATAGAGATTTTTTTGACTTGAATTGGAATTATCTTAACTATGCAAAAGAAGAAAAAAGAAATCCAAATAAGATATCAAAACCTAAAAACTTGGACAAAATGATTGAATATGCTGAAAAATTATCGAATGAATTTGAATTTGTGAGAGTAGATCTATACAATATAAATGGAAAAATATATTTTGGAGAGATGACATTTACACCAGCAGCAGGTTATATGGATTGTTGTTATGATGAAGTATTGCAGTATTTGGGAAGCAAAATGAAAATAAAAGAGGGAAAATCTATACAATGAGAAAAAGTAGCTCTAGATAAAGAGACTTATATAGTAAAAATTAAGAAAAATATTTATGTAGGTGAAAGCAAAATGAAATATGATTATTTAGTGGTAGGATCAGGATTATTTGGTTCAATATTTGCATACGAAGCAAATAGAAAAGGAAAAAGTTGTTTAGTAATAGATAAAAGACCGCATATAGGAGGGAATATTTATACAGAAAAAATACAAGGAATAAATGTGCATAAATATGGAGCGCATATTTTTCATACAAGTAATAAAGAAGTATGGAATTATATAAACCAATTTACAGAATTTAATAGATATACGAATTCGCCTATAGCAAGATATAAAGATGAAATATACAATATGCCATTTAATATGAATACTTTTAACAAAATTTGGGGAGTAATTACTCCAGAAGAGGCAAAAGAGAAAATTTTAGAAGAACTAAAAGAAGCTAATATAAATGAACCCAAAAATCTTGAAGAACAAGCTATCAGCTTAGTTGGAAAAACTATATATGAAAAACTAGTGAAGGGTTATACTGAAAAACAATGGGGAAGAAAGGCAACCGAACTACCTAGTTTTATTATAAAAAGATTACCAGTGAGATTTACATATGATAATAATTATTTTAATGATTTTTATCAAGGTATACCTATAGAAGGTTATACAAAAATAATACAAAAAATGTTGAATGGAATTGATGTGAAACTTAATTGTGATTATTTCGAAAATAAAAATGAGCTATATAATATTGCAAATAAAATAGTCTTTACTGGACCTATAGATAGATTTTTTGACTATTGCTATGGAGAATTAGAATATAGAAGTTTGAATTTTCAAACAGAAATTTTGGATATGGAAAACTATCAAGGTAATGCGGTAGTTAATTATACTGATGTAAATGTACCATATACAAGAATAATTGAACATAAACATTTTGAATTTGGATCTCAATTAAAAACAATAATAAGCAAAGAATATCCAGATAAATGGGATAGAACAAAAGAACCATATTATCCTATTAATGATACTAGAAATAATGAATTGTATGAAAGGTATAAAGAATTATCTGCCAAGGATAACAAAATTATTTTTGGAGGAAGATTGGGAGAATATAAATATTATGATATGGATAAGGTAATAGAAAAGGCTATAGAATGTGCAAGAGGTGAACTGAATGGAGAGTAAAAAAAGCATTACAAAAAATTATCTATATAATTTAGCATATCAGATATTAGCAATTATTTTGCCTATAATTACAACTCCATATTTAGCAAGAGTATTAGGTGCTGAAAATATAGGAATATATAGCTATACATTATCTATAGTAACCTATTTCATACTTTTTGGGTCTTTAGGAATAGCAATGTATGGACAAAGAGAAATTGCTTATTTACAAGATAATAAAATTGAAAGAAGTAAGCGCTTTTTTGAAATATTATTCTTAAGATTTATTACATTAAGTATATCATTATTAGTATATTATATAATTTTTATAATGAATCATAACGAATACAATACCTATTATAAAATACTTATACTAGAAATAGTAGCAAACGCTATTGATATTAGTTGGTTCTTCCAAGGAATAGAAGAATTTAAAAAAATAGTAATAAGAAATGTAATTATAAGACTTATTAGTATAATTCTAATTTTTACTTTAGTAAAAAATAAGAATGACTTAATATATTATTTTATTTTGTATGTAATTTCTAATGTAATAGGAAATTTATCATTATGGACTTCTATTCCCAAATACATAGAAAAAGTAAAAATAAAACAATTACAAATAATTAAACATCTGAAACCAACAATTGGGCTATTTATTCCGCAAATAGCAGTGCAAATATATACTGTCTTGGATAAAACAATGATAGGAACTTTAGTTACTGAAAAGTCTGAAGTTGGTTTTTATGAACAAGCTCAAAAAGTTGTAAAGATAATTTTAACAATAGTTACATCGTTTGGTACTGTTATGATTCCTAGAATGGCAAGTACATTTGCAAAAGATAATAACGAAAAATTAATAGAATATATGAAAAAGTCTTTTCAATTTGTTCTAATGATGATTTTTCCTTTAATGTTCGGAATTATTAGTGTATCAAGTAAATTTGTCCCAGCCTTTTTAGGACCAGGGTATGATAAAGTTATTTACTTAATTATAATAATTAGTCCTATATTATTAGCTATAGGATTAAGCAATGTGGTAGGAACACAATACTTATTACCAACAAAGCAGCAAAAAAAATATACAATATCCGTTGTTTTGGGAGCTATTGTAAATTTTATTTTGAATTTAATTCTTATAAGAATTTGTAAATCAATAGGAGCATCAATAGCCACAGTAGTTGCAGAAAGTGTGGTTACAATAACTCAATTTTACTTAGTAAGACATGAAATAAAAATTAAAGAAGTCTTTAAATTGGCAAAAAAATATCTAGTTGCCTCGGTATTAATGTTTATAGTCAGTATACTTATAGGTAAATTAATAGAGAATAATATTTTGTCAATAGTAGTTCAAGTAATTGTGTCTGCTACAACTTATTTTGCTATATTATTAGTAATGAAAGATCAATTATTACGTGAAACAATTGATACTATAAAAGTTAAATACTTTAACAAAAAATAATTTAGACTAGGGAAAAAATATTTTATATTTACTTTACATTTTTATTATTTAAATATAAAGTAAGACAAATTTATTAACAAAAAGTATGTATTATAATAAAAATAATATTGTAAAGCATTTATATTATGTTTAATTATAAAATTAATAAGAAAAATTTTACTAGAACCAATTTAAAACAAATGTTATATAAATATACTTAAATAAATTATTATAGGAAGTGATATTATGAAAATAGCAGTAGCAGGGACTGGATATGTTGGACTATCTATGGCAACATTACTTAGTCAAAATAATGAAGTAGTAGCCTTAGATATAGTTCCAGAAAAGGTAGATATGATAAATAAAAGAATATCTCCTATAAAAGATAAAGAAATAGAAGAATTTTTTAGTAATAAAGAATTAAATTTAAGGGCAACTCTTGATTATAAGGATGCTTTTGATGGAGCTGAATATATAATAATAAGTACGCCGACAAATTATGATGATGTGCAGAATTATTTTGATACATCAAGTGTAGAAGATATAATACAAAAAGTAAAATCAATGGATATAAAAACAACAATGGTAGTAAAATCAACAATACCAGTAGGTTTTATTGAGAATATGAAGAAAAAATATAATATTGATAATATAATGTTTAGTCCAGAATTCTTAAGAGAAGGACAAGCTTTATATGATAATTTATATCCATCAAGAATAATAGTAGGAGAAAAAAGTAAAAGAGCAGAGAGGTTTGCAGAACTATTAAAACAAGGAGCAATAAAAAAAGATATAATTGTAAAATACATGGGAAGCACAGAAGCAGAAGCAGTAAAATTATTTGCTAATACATATTTGGCATTAAGAGTAGCATATTTTAACGAATTAGACACATATGCAGAACTAAAAGGACTAGACACAAAAAGCATAATAGAAGGTGTGGGGTTAGATCCAAGAATAGGAACACATTATAATAATCCATCATTTGGGTATGGAGGATATTGTTTACCAAAAGACACAAAACAACTGCTTGCAAATTTTGATGATGTGCCACAAAACTTAATAAGAGCAATAGTAAGAGCAAATAAAACAAGAAAAAGCCATATAGTAAATATGGTTATGAAAAGAAATCCAGAAATAGTAGGAATATATAGATTGACAATGAAGGCAGGTTCAGATAATTATAGAAATAGTGCAATACAAGGAGTAATAGAAAAACTAAAAGCGGAAAATGTAAACATAATAATATATGAACCAACCTTAGAATTAAAAGAATTTAATGGATATAAAGTAATAAAAGATTTGAATGAATTTGTAAAAAAATCAGATGTGATTTTAGCAAATAGAATAGACGAAGAAATAAAGGGCTATAAAGATAAAGTATATACAAGAGATTTATATAGTAAAGATTAGATAAAGACATAAGATAATTTTGAAAAAATAAAAGTTAAAGAATACAAGGAGAAATTCAAAATGATAGAGATGGAGAACGACGAAAAAAATAAAAACGCAATTCCCATACAAATACGGAGAGAACAAAGAAAAAGGAAAAATTGAATGGATAATTGTATTAAGAGCAATAGCATGCATAGCGATAGTAATGGGACATGTTATAGCAGGTTGGCTAATTTATGACAAGACGCAATTATATACTGCAAGGGGCATAATGGATGAAATAATTTTAGAAGGAATAATAAGAAGTTTTGTCTTTTGTTTTATTATGATGTCTGGATTTTTGCTACTTAATCCCAATAAGAAGGTAGATATAAAAAAACATATCTATAAAATGTTATGTATCTTAGGAATATTTGGATTTACATATTGTTTGATAGAAAATATTATCGCTATGGGGTTTTCAAATATTCCTAAATTGTTATATATGAGCGTTTTTAATTTAATTCAAGAAAAATCATGGGGTCATATGTGGTATATATATACATTGATTGGTTTATATGTAATAACTCCAATATTAAAAAAATTTATAGAAAGTGCAGATATGAATACAGCAAAATTAGTTTTAGGATTATTATTTATAACTACAATGTTAATACCAACGATTAATCAAATCTTTAATATAGAAATTACAACATTTGATTTAGGTCCTTTAAATTATATTTTTATATATTTGTTAGGATACTACATAGTTTGTACAGAATTAATTAAAGAAGAACAAATTTATATAGGGGGGGGTATTGGACTCCTAGGTTGCAGTATTTTAGGCTATTTTTGTAAAATTGATTTTAGAACAAATGTGTTTGTTTTGTTAGAAGCTATAGCGATAGTTAAACTATTTTCTTCTGGTAAAATAAATATTAAGAACAACGTAATTATTAACTGCATTTCAAAATATAGCTTGGGAATATATTTAGTACATACATTTTGGCTTAATTTATTAAATAAGGGATTTTCAATTTATCCTAAAATTTTGCCAAGTGTGATAGGGGAAATAGTATTTTTATTATATGCATTAATTATGTCAATATTTAGTTGTTTTATTTTATACAGATTACCAATTATGAAAAAGTTATTGAAATAAAATTTTATTAGTATTTGTAATATATAGGTTTTATAAATATTTGGAGGAATAAATGAACAAAGTCCTATTAATAGGTTCGGATGGAATGCTAGGAGGAGATCTAGCAGAAATATTAGCAGAAAAATATGATGTAACTACAACGACAATAGAAACATTAGATATATGTGATAAAGAAGCAGTTATCAATAAAGTAAAAGAAGTACAGCCATATTTTATTATAAATTGTGCAGCATATACGAATGTAGATAGTTGTGAAGTAAACTATGACTTGGCCAAGAAAATAAATGGGGATGCTTTATCTAATATTGTAGAAGCAGCAAAGATAGTTAATGCAACTATTATACATATTAGTACAGATTATGTATTTCAAGGAAATTTAGATTTAGACAAAGTTTATAGAGAAGATATGGAATCTGTTCCTGTAAGTGCATATGGAAAAACAAAACTTATAGGAGAAAAAAATGTACAGAAGTATGATAAATATTATATATTAAGAACAGCATGGCTATATGGAATTAGAGGTAAAAATTTTGTAAAGACAATGCTAAGACTTTCAAAAGAAAAAGAAGAAATAAGTGTGGTATCAGATCAACATGGAAGCCCCACATCAACAATAGCTCTTTGCAGGATTATAGAACAAATAATGGAAAAAGAACCCAAATATGGTATATATCATGCAACTTGTGAAGGATATACCTCGTGGTATGAATTTACTAAAAAGATATTTGAAGAAGCAGGAATTGAAACGAAAGTAAAACCGATTACATCTGCTGAATACAAAGAAATATATCCTACATCAAGTAATAGACCGAAAAATAGTATGTTATCAAAAGAAAAATTACAAAAAATAGGAATATATCCAGAAGAATATGAAGAAGCATTAAAGAAATATTTGAAGGAGGAACTAAAACGATGAAAGGAATAATACTTGCAGGAGGAAGTGCAACAAGATTATATCCTGTAACACTATCTGTTTCAAAACAAATGCTACCGATCTATGATAAACCAATGATATATTATCCATTATCAACATTAATGATGGCAGGAATAAGAGATGTTTTAGTAATATCAACACCCATACATTTACCCGCATTTGAGAGGTTACTGGGGACAGGAGAAGATCTAGGAATGCACTTTGAATATAAAGTACAGGAAAAACCAGTAGGACTTGCAGATGCATTTAAATTAGGAGAAGACTTTATAGGAAATGATAGTGTAGCATTAATATTAGGTGATAATATGATTTATGGCTCTAATTTAGAAAAAGTACTAAAGGAAGCAAGTAAACTAAAAAAAGGTGGAATAATATTTGGATATAAAGTGGCTGATCCTACATCATATGGAGTTGTTGAGATAGATAAAAAAGGAAATGCTATTTCAATAGAAGAAAAGCCCAAAAAACCGAAGAGCAATTTGGCAGTACCAGGAATTTATTTTTATGATAATGATGTTGTTTCTATTGCAAAAAAAATAGAACCATCAGAAAGAGGTGAATTAGAAATAACAGACATAAATAAAGAATACATGAAACAAGGAAAATTACGTGTAATACCATTGGGAAACGGATATGCATGGTTCGATACAGGCTCACCAGAAAGATTATTAGATGCGTCAGATTTTGTTAAAGCAATAGAAGTAAGACAAGGAATACAAATAGCATGTTTAGAAGAATATGCATATAAAAATAAATGGATTTCCAAAGAAAAAGTTTTGTTACATGCAAAAAAATATAACAAAACAGAATATGGAAAATATTTAAAAAGTGTAATAGAAGAAAAAACTTGGAACTGATGTTCAAGGAGGATATATGGGTAAATTTAAGAAAATAGAAACTACTATAGAGGGAGTATACATAGTAGAACCCACTGTGTTTGGAGATAATAGAGGATATTTCATGGAAACATATAGCAAAAAAGACTTTGAAGAAATAGGATTAAATTATGATTTTGTACAAGATAATCAGTCAAAATCAAAAAAAGGAGTATTAAGAGGATTACATTTTCAAAAGGAAAATACACAAGCAAAACTAGTAAGATGTATAAAAGGAGAAGTATTTGATGTAGCAGTAGATTTAAGACCAAATAGTAAAACATATGGAAAATGGGAAAGAGTCATCCTTTCAGAAGAAAATAAAAAAATGTTTATGATACCTAAAGGATTTGCTCATGGATTTTTAGTTTTATCAGAAGAAGCAGAGTTTTGTTACAAATGTGATGATATATATAACCATGAAGCAGAAGGTGGACTAAAATGGAATGACAAAGAAGTAGGAATTATTTGGCCAGAAGTAAAAGGAATAAAACCAGAAGAATATCTAACTTCAGAAAAAGATGGAAAATGGCCAAGTCTACAAGAAATAAGAAGAACAGACTTATTTAAGAATTTAAAATAGGAGAAAATGATGAAAAATATATTAGTAACAGGTGGGGCAGGTTTTATAGGGTCAAACTTTGTAGAACTAATGGTAGAAAAATATGATGAAAAATATAACATAATTGTATATGACAAATTAACTTATGCGGGAAATATACATAACCTGGACAATGTAAAAGATAAAATAATATTTGTAAAAGGAGATATATGTGATTTTGATTTTGTAAAAGAAACATTAGAAAAATATGAAATAGATGCTGTAGTACATTTCGCAGCAGAATCACATGTAGATAATAGTATAAAAAATCCATTTGTTTTTGTAAAAACAAATGTTATAGGAACAAACACAATATTAGAAGCAGCAAAAGAAACATGGGAAGAAGGAAGCGAAAACAAATTTATCCATATATCTACAGATGAGGTATATGGATCATTAAAAGAAACAGGATATTTTACTGAAAAAAGTAATATAAAACCTAATAGTCCATATTCAGCATCAAAAGCATCATCAGATTTGATAGCTTTATCATATAGCAAAACTTATAATATGAATGTAATAGTAACAAATTGTTCGAATAATTATGGACCATATCAACATCATGAAAAACTAATACCACATATGATATCAAAGGCATTAAAAAATGAAAAATTACCTATTTATGGAAAAGGATTAAATATAAGAGATTGGCTATATGTGAAAGATCATTGTGAAGCAGTAGACGTAATATTACACAATGGAAAAAAAGGGGAAAGATATAACATTGGTGGTCACAATGAAAAGAGAAATATAGATATAGTAAAACTTATATTAGAAAGATTAGGAAAGAAAGAAGATTTAATAGAATATGTAACAGATAGAAAAGGACATGATTATAGATATGCAATAGATCCAAGTAAATTGGAAAAAGAATTTGGGTGGAAACCTAAAACCAAATTTGAAGATGGAATAGCAGAAACAATAGATTGGTATCTAAAGCATCAAGAATATTTAGAATAGAATTTTTATACAAATAATATAAAAATAGGTGAACTTTATAAAAACATTTCTGTTGTAAATTGAAAATTTTTACGATTTATTAGAAAAAAATGGTATAAAAGTGATAAAAACTATAAAAATAATTGTAAGAAAGGAATGTAGGGAAAATGGAAAATACAAAAATATTTTCATGTCCAACAGCTGAAGAATTTACAAAAGAAATATGTGACAATTTAAAAATGAAAATGGGAAAGTTAAAGTATCAAAAATTCTCAAATGACAATACATTTGTACAAATATTAGAAACAGTAAGAGGACAAGATGTATATGTAATTCAAACAACTATGCCACCTGTAAATGAAAGGGTTATGGAATTATTAATTACAATAGATGCTTTAAAAAGGGCATCAGCTCAAACTATAAATGTAGTTTTACCATATTATATATACTCAAGGTCAGACAAAAAAGATCAACCAAGAGTACCGATAACTGCAAAGTTAATTGCACAATTAATAGAGGCAGCAGGTGCAAATAGAGTAATAACATGTGATTTACACAATGCAGCAATACAAGCTTATTTCAATATCAATTGTGATAGATTATCTGCACAAAATTTATTGCAAGACTATATTAAAAGTCTTAATTTAAAAGACATGGTAATTGTTGCAACAGATGCAGGAAGCTCTAAAAAGGCATATAAATATTCAAAATACTTTGAATGTCCTATGGCTTTGATAGACAAAAGAAGGGATGCAAACAATGATACAGCTATAGCATCAACAATTATAGGTGAAGTAAAAGATAAAAATGCTATAATATTTGATGATGAAGTAGATACAGCTGGATCAATCATTGAAACGGCAAGAATATTGGAAGCTCATAAGGCAAAAAGTATTATAGCATGCTGTACACATGGAGTTTTATCAGGACCAGCAATTGAAAGAATAAAAAATTCTCCAATAAAAGAATTAATTATTACAAATACTATTCCAGTACCTAAAGAAAAACAAATTGATAAAATAAAAATATTATCAATAGCTCCAATTTTCGCTTCTGCAATCGAAAGAATACAGCAACATAAGCCTTTAGGAGAATTACTAAAAATATACTAATTTCTGTAATTTTTTTGTAATTAATATGTAATATAAAAATAACAAAAAAAATGAAAAAAACTATTGCATAAAATATTTTTAAATGTTATAATAATTGCAGTTTGAAAAAGGAGGTTTCTAAATGAAAAAAATAGTAACAATTTTATTAATGGCCGTTGTATTAATGGTAGTATCTATGGTAGGAGTATATGCTGTATCAAATGATGATTTAGCAAATACTTTATACGAAATGGGTTCTAAATATGGAATGACAGCTTCAGACAGAGTTAAATTGGAAAGATATCTTTCAGACTATCCAGTATCAGAAGCAGATGCAAATGCAGTTGTTGCAAAAGCTGAATCTGCTGTAAAAGTTATGGAAGATGCTGGTGTTACAAGCTGGGATGCTTTAACAGAAACTCAAAAATCTGAAGTACGTTCATTAGCTACAGAAGCTGCTGACATCTTAGATGTTGAGTTAGTTATAAAAAATGGTCAAGCTGACATCTATAAAGATGGAAAGTTAATTGAAAGTGTTAGTAAAAGTAATGGAACACTTGCTTATACTGGAAACAATAGTATAGTTTTAGTTGTTTCTGGAATAGTAGCTATAGCCCTAGCTTTTGTTGTAGCTAGAAAGAAATTAGCTAATGCATAAGCATAAATTTTTAAGAAACACAATTAAAGCAACTATTAAGCAAATAATAGTTGCTTTGATTTTTACTGCTCTTATTTTATTCATTGGATATCTCTTATTTGGGGCTAATATAGAAGATGCCATTTTATTGATAAGTAAAGTATCAATAAATATAGATGAAAAAAAGACAGTGGAAACTATAATAGATGATAATAATAAATTAAAAAATTATCCAGAATATGGTACTTCTTATGGAACAATAAAAATACCAAAAATTGATGTCGATCTTCCTGTATACTATGGAGATAGCTTAGATATCCTAAAAAAGGGAGTGGGACATTCAAGTGGCAGTTATTTTCCTGGAGAAGGTGGTTCTATACTTTATATGGGACATAATTCTAAAAAAGTTTTTAGAAGATTTTCAGAATTACAAATTGGAAATGAAATTATAGTAACAACCACATATGGAGAATTTAAATATAAAATATATGACATGCAATTAATTAAAGAAACAGAATTAGATAAAGTTCCTATTCAAAAAGAAGAGGAAATATTAATGGTATATACATGTTATCCTTTTAATAATATAGGATATGCAACACAAAGATATGTAGTATATGCTAAATTGGAAAGTTAGAAAAGGAGGAAAAAATGAAAAAAATAAATATAGCATTACAATATATTATAGCTTTAATATTATCTTTAACAATAATTGCTTTTATTTTAATAAATATGTTTTCCTCTACAATACTTAATAAAAATTATATAATGTCTGAATTAGAAAATGAAAATTATTATGAAAAAATATATGAAGAAGTTGAATCAAATTTTGAAAAATATATAAATCAATCAGGATTAGATGAAGAAGTTCTTGATGGAATAGTATCTAGAGAAAAGGTTGAACAAGATACTAAAAAAATAATTGATAATATTTTTTCAGGAGGCAATGAAACAATTTCTACTGATGAAATAAAAAATGAACTAGAGGAAAATATAAGAGTTTCTTTAAAGAGAGCATTAACAAAAACAGAACAAGAATCAGTAAACACTTTTGTAAACACTATTTGTAATGAATATAAATCAACAATTTTAAGTACAAAATATGAAAATGATATTCATTCAATGTTTAATAAAGTATCAGAATATTTAAGCTCAATTAAAAAGATAATATTGATTACTTCTTTTATTTGTGTGGCTTTAATTATCATATTATCTATAAAACAATTGTATCAAATATTGGCAAGAATAGGAGTTTCAATAACTATTAGTGGATTATTGCTTCTAATCTCTAGAATTTATATCATTTCTAAAACAAAAATTAGTGATATAACAATATTAAATAACACTATTTCTATTGTTATAAGAAATGTTATAACAAATATATTAAACATAATAAATAAAAATTCTATTATATTATTAATTATAGGAATTGTCTTTATCTTACTTTATGCTATTATAAAAAGTACAATGGAAGCTAAAAAGATAAAAGAACAATATACGCCTGAAAAATAAATTGGAGGAAGAAAATGGAAGAACTAGATTTAAAAGATTTATTAGAACTTTTTTTAAGTAAAATATGGCAAATGATATTAATAGTAGTAGTATTTGCCGGCGTAGGTGTTTTATATACATTAGGATTTGTTACTCCTAAATATAGTTCATCAACTACATTTGCGTTAATAGGAACTGATAGCAAAGCAAATCAAGAAACTTCAACAGATTCTGCTATTACTACAACAGATATAACAATAAACTCAAAATTAGTTCAAACTTACAATGTACTTATAGAAAGTAGTAAAGTTTTAAGACAAGTTATTTCAAACTTAGGAATTGATATAACAGAGGAAGAATTAAAAAAGAATATTTCTGTTGCAACAGAAGATAACACAGATGTAATAAAATTAACAGTTACAAATGAAAATGCAATATATGCATCTAGAATAGCAAATGAAATTGTAAAGGTTTTTTCAGAAATGGTGCCTGAAATGTACAATATTAACAATGTTTATGTCGTAGATGAGGCAGAAGTTGAAAGTGAACCTTCTAATATACATCATGCAAAAGATATTGTTATATTTACATTTGTTGGAATAATTGTAGCTATGGGCTATGTATTAATAGCAAATGTTTTAGATACTACAATAAAAACTTCTGAGGAGGTTGAAAAAGAATTTAATTTACCAGTCCTTGTATCAATACCATTTATAGAAAGTTTTAACAACTTAAAAGGGGGTAAAAAGAAATGAAAAAAGAAGTAATAGCTTATACAAGTCCTAAATCTCCAATTTCTGAGATATTTAGAACTTTAAGAACAAATATACAATTCATGAATGTAAAAAGAAAAATGCAAGTTTTATTAGTTACATCTACATCACCAAGTGAAGGAAAAAGTTGGATATCTAGTAACTTAGCAGTTACATTTGCACAAGCAGGAAAAAAAGTTATAATAATAGATTCAGACATGAGAAAGGGTAGACAATTCGCTATTTTAGGAGTTGCACCAAGACCAGGACTTTCTGATTTTTTATCATCTGAATCAACAGATAATGATAGTGTATTAAATTATATACAAGCTACAGAAATTGAAAATTTATATGTAATACCTGCTGGGGCTGTACCACCAAACCCTTCTGAACTTTTAGTTTCTACACAAATGATTGATTTATTGGATCAACTAAAAAAGATATGCGATATAGTAATAATAGATGGAACACCTAGTGAACTTGTTACAGACTCTGTAATTTTATCTAGACTTGCAGATTCAACAATAATAGTAACAGCACATAAAATAACAAAAAAAGATTCGTTAAGAAAAGTTATAAAAAATATTCAAAATGTTGATGGAAGAATAGCAGGAATAATTATTAATAAATTACCAATATCAACTAAAAGATATGGAGAAAAATATTATTATTATGGTGATGAGAGAAGAAGAACGTCAAGATCAGAACAGCCTAGCAAATCAAAACTTCGTCCAATAGAACCAATAATAAAAAATGCTGGGGAAGACTTAAATGATACAAAAACTACAAATAAAACAAATAGTACTATTAAATCAAAAAACACAAGTGATGAAAAAAATACACAAGAAATTTCAAATGAAGAAAAAGGAGACATATTAAATCAAATTAATAAATATTTAGAAAAAGAAAAGAAAAATAATTTATAGAATTAGAAGGAGAAATATGATGATAGATTTTCATACACATATACTTCCTAATATTGATGATGGGTCTGAAAGTGTAGAAGAGACATTTGATTTGTTAAAAGAAGCAGAAAATGCTGGATTTGATTCTATAATTTCCACATCACACTATATTGAAGGATATTATGAAGAAACATCAGCTAAAAGACAAGCTTGGCTAGAAGCTATTTCTAAAAATCTATATAAAAAAGACATAAAATTAAATTTATATTTAGGAAGTGAAGTTTATATAAGTGAAAACATTGCTAATTTGTTATTAACTGGAAAAGCTTCTACTATACATAATTCGAATTATGTACTTTTCGAATTCCCTTTAGCTACGAAACCAATGAACATATATGAAGCAATTTATAACATGCAAGACAGGAGATATATTCCTATATTAGCTCATCCAGAAAGATATTCTTTTATACAGCAAAATCCTGATTTAGTATATGATTTAATACAAAATGGTGTATTAATGCAGGCCAATTTTGGTAGTGTAATTGGACTTTATGGAGAAAAGGCTGAAGTAATAGTTAAAAGGCTTATAGAAAATGATATGGTACATTTTTTGGGTTCAGATGTACACAGAAGAAAAACAATTTATCCTCATATGCCAGAAATAATAAAAGAGCTTGAATTTATAATTGGAAAAGATAAACTAAAAGAACTTACTACTATAAATCCAAATTTGGTTTTAATAAATGAAAGAATTGAAGTAAACGAACCAAGAAAATTTAAACTAAATCTAAAAGATAGAAGAATTTTAAAAGATTAATAAATTAGATAAAAAAGATGGAAAAACCCATCTTTTTTTATTTTTTATTGAACAAAAAAATCAATGAAAAACCATTTTATATTAAAGTGATATTTTTGTATATAAATACTTGAATAATAATATAAAAATATGATAAAATTGCCACATAAGAGGAGAAATTTTGATGAAAAAAAGTAGCAAAATTTTTGTAATCGTTTTAATATTTATTTTTATAATAATTTTTAAACAAAATAAGGTATTAGGAGTAAGTGAAATTCCAAGAGTTTATTTTGATGGAAATATTACTAATATGTTAGAAAAAACTGATGAAAGAGAAATAAAGATTACATTTATAAGTAAAGATGTTAATTTTGATTGCTATGCTAAATTGAAAATTCAAGGAACTTCAAGTATATATTATGACAAAAAAAATTATAACATAGATTTATATAAAGATAATGAATATCAAGAAAAATTTAAAATAGATGTTGGAAAAAATTGGGGAAAACAAAATAAATATTGCCTAAAGGCAAATTGGATTGACAAAACACACGCAAGAAACATTGTTTCTGCAAGAATAACAGCAAAAATACAAAAAAAGTATGGAGTATTTGAGAATACACCAAATTATGGTGTGATAGACGGATTTCCAGTAGAAATTTATTCTAATAATGAATTTTTGGGATTATATACGTGGAATATACCAAAGGCTGATTGGCTATGGAATTTAGATGAAGATAAAGAAAATAATCTTGCATTTGAAGGTAAATTTTGGACAGAATCTGTAGCTTTTAGAGAGCAAATAGAAGATATAAGTGAATCTGGATGGGAAATAACAGTTGGAGAAGAAAATCAAGAAAATATTGATAAATTTAATAGAGTAATTAAATTTGTAAGTACTAGTACTGATGAAAAATTTGTAAAAAATTTCGAATCATATATAAATAAAGATGCAATGCTCAACTATATTATAATGGTATATGCTATGGAAGGCATAGATAATTTAGGAAAAAATTTAATCATGGTAACATATGATGGACTTATATGGTATCCTAGTTTATATGATATGGATTGTACATGGGGTACATATGTTGAGGGAAATTTGGCTCAAAACTATGATCACTTACCTGAATATGAAGGAAATGAATTAATAAATAGAGTGATTTCTAACTTTAAACAAGATATAAAAAATAGATGGTTTGAATTAAGAAAAAATATTTTAACTAGAAAAGGTATTTTAGACGAATTTGATAAATTTATAAACTCAATTCCACAAGAAACTTATGAAAAGGAAAAGGAAAAATACAAAGATATACCAGGTTATGGAATAAACCAAATTTCTTTATTTGTAGATTATAGACTAAAATATGTAGATGAAATTATAAGTGGAAAAAGAAAAAATATAAGAAAAGCATTTATATACTTTTCAATCATAATTTTTATTATTTTACTTATAGCTTTGACAATAAAAAAACATAAAACTAAGAAAAAAGTTGTAAATAGAAAACAAGGAATGTGATAATTTATGAACAAAAATGTATTAATATGTTTAAATAAACTTGATATTGGTGGCGTAGAAACAGTTGTTGTAAATCAAACTATTGAATTAATTGAAAGAGGATATAGAGTAGTAATATTAGCTCAAAAGGGAATTTATACAGATATGCTTATAAAAAAAGGAGCAATATGTATAGAATTTGATTTTGAACTAAAAGATGGATATGATTTAAAAAGAGCAAAGGAAATAGAGAATATAATATATAAATATGATATAGGCCAAGCACATATACATCAATTAGATTGTATAATAAGTGCTTTCCCAGCGTGCCTAATTACAAATACTCCATATGTTGCATATGTTCATACTGGGATAATGGGAGTTTATAGTTGGTTTGAAGAACATTATTCAGACTATAATGGTATGTTTAATATGTATTTCAACACAGCAGAAAAATTAGTTGCTATAACTGAAGAATCTAAAATAGAAAATATGGAAAATTATAAAGTCCCTGAAGAAAAATATGTAGTTATAAATAATAGTATAAGATTTGATGAAGAATTAATAAAAGATATTACACCTCCAGAGAAAATAGAAAAATTTCTAATAGTAAGTAGGTTAGCCGAAGAAAAACTTATTTCAATAAAAAATGCAATTGAAATATTTAGAAATTATCATAAAGAAAATAGTAATTCTACTCTTACAATAATTGGTGATGGAAAGTGCACAGATAGTGTTAAAAAGGAAATACAAGACTTAAAAGGATGTGTTCAATTTCTCGGAGCTCGAAATGATGTAATTAATATTATGAAAGATTATGATGTAGTAATTGCTTTAGACAGATGTATATTAGAGTCAATTGCAACAAAAAGAATATCAATAGTTAGTGGATATGAGAAAATCGGTGGAATAATAACAGATAAAAACATAAAAGAAGCAGCTAGTAGTAACTTTTCGGGAAGAAAATTAAAGGAAGTTACGATAGACGAAATAGTTGATGATTTGAAAAAATTAACTAAAGAACAAATAGCAAAAATTGTTGAAAAAAACTATGAATTTGCTTATAACAATTTAAATATAAAAAATAATATATATATGATAAATTGTGAGGAAAAACGAGACTTACAAATAAATAAGAAATTATACTTAGAAGAAGAAAAAAAATTAACAGATAAAATTACAGAAGAAAAAAATAAAACTGAAAGAATATATAAAGAATGTAAAGAAGCACAAGCATATTTTGAAAAACAAATAGAAAATTTACAAAAGGAAAATAAAAGATTAAATGAAATAATACAAAATAATGAGAAAAACATGATTGAATTGGAAAAAATAAAGAATAGTAGGTCATGGAAATATTCAAGAAAAGTGGTAGATATATTTAAACATAAGAAAAATAGCTCAAAAGATTGATTTTTCGTGTATTTATGGTATAATTTATAAGAAAAATAAAAAAAAGGAGAACAATATGTCAAGTGAAGAAGAAGACTATAAAATTATAGTTGATAATGTATATAAAACATTTAATGTATATTTAGATAGAGCAAATACTGTAAAAGAAAAATTGCTATTTTTGTTTAGTAGAAATAAAAAGGAAAAAAGAGAAGTTTTAAAAGGTGTTAGCCTAAAAATAAAAAAGGGAGAAGCTGTAGGATTAATAGGAGTTAATGGAAGTGGAAAATCAACACTTTTAAAATTAATGACTAAAATAATATATCCCAATAAAGGAAAAATAGAAACAAAAGGAAAACTTACTTCATTACTAGAATTAGGAGCAGGTTTTCACCCTGATTTTTCAGGAAGAGAAAATATTTATTTTAATGCTTCTATATTTGGATTAACTAAAAAGGAAATAGATGATAGATTAGACAAAATAATTGAATTTTCAGAATTACAAGATTTTATCGACAATCCAGTTAGAACATATTCATCTGGAATGTATATGAGACTTGCCTTTGCAGTTGCAATAAATGTAGATGCAGATATTTTATTAATTGATGAAATATTATCTGTTGGAGATGAACATTTCCAAAATAAATGCTTTGAAAAAATGAAACAATTAAAAGAACAAGGAAAAACAATGGTATTTGTAACTCATAGCATGCAGTCTGTAAAAAATCTATGCAATAGAGCAATATGGCTTTGTGATGGAAAAATAAAAATGGATGGAAATACAGACGAAGTTGTAGACGCATATATTGAATCAACAAAATAAAGGAGAAAAAATGAACGAAGAAGAAAAATATTTTGATTATGATATGGTTCCAGGCCAAGAATTAAATAAAGTACAATCAATAAATGATGGTGAACCACTAATTAGTATAATAACAGGATATTATAATTCTAAAAATTATATAAAACAAACAGCATATTCTATAATAAATCAAACATTTCCATATTGGGAATGGATAATAGTTAATGATGGAAGCACAGAAGAAGGGACAAAAGAAATATTAGATGAAATTGCTAGTTTAGATTGTAGAATAAAAATATATAATGAAGAAAACCATGGCAGAATTGTAACAAGAGATATTGCTATATCTAAAGCAAGTAGTGATTTAATATTTGTTATAGATTCAGATGATGTAATTGATAGAACTATGCTTGAATGTTCATATTGGTCATTAAAAACTAACCCAGATGCTTCTTGGGTTTATGCTGATATGGCAAATTTTGATGGTATGAAATTTTTATGGAAACAACAATTTAATTGCAACATTGAAAAAAAGGAAAATCTCCTATCAGTATGTGCTTTGATAAAAAAGAAAGACTTACTTGATGTTGGCGGATATGGAGTTGTTGATAATGATGTTCATGAAGACTGGCATTTATGGCTTAGAATGCTTGAAAAAGGATATTTTCCTATAAGAATGGATTATTATGGCTTTTGGTATAGAAAGAAAAAAGAGGGTGGAATTTTAGACTCAATAAATAAAAATAAATCAAAAGATAAACATGCTAGAGAAGAAATAAAAAAACAAGCAAACAAAATAAAGAAAAATGTTGGATGTATACAATTTCCTACTACTACTAAAACAAATTTTGATTCATTTCCATATATATTTGATTGGAATAGAAAACCAATAAATGAAAAAAATGGTAAAATAAGATTACTATTTTTATTCCCATGGTTCCAAGTAGGAGGAGCAGATAAATTTAATTTAGATTTAATATCAAGAATTGATAAAACAAAATTTGATATTACAATTTTAACAACAGAGCCTAATGAATATAGATGGAGACAGAAATTTGAAAAATATGCAGAAGTGTTTGACTTAACAACATTTTTAAATAGACAGGATTGGCCTGCATTTGTACATTATATAATAAAATCGAGAAATATTGATTTAGTAATGGTATCAAATAGTTATTTTGGATTTTATGTTGTACCATGGTTAAAATCAGAATTCCCAGATGTAATATTTACAGATTATACACATAATGAAAACTGGGGCTGGAGAAATGGAGAATATCCAAGAGATTCTGTTGCAATAGATGGATTTCTAGACAAATCTTATACTTGCACTAAAAAATTAAAAAACACTATGATGAACGAAATGGAAAGAAGTATAGACAATGTTGAAACAGTATATATTGGTGTAGATGAAAAAGAATTTGATAGAAACAAAGTAGAAATTTTTAATAATAAAGATATAGAAAAATATAAAAATAAATATGAAGGAAAAAAATGTATTTTATTTTTATGTAGAATTGCCGAAGAGAAAAGACCAATATTTATGTTAAAGGTATTTAAAAAATTACTAGAAAAAGATAAAAATCTATTACTTCTTGTTGTTGGTGATGGTGATAGATTATCTGAAATGAAAGATGTTTCTGAAAAAGAAAACATCTCAGATAATGTTATATTCTTTGGTATGCAACCACATGAAGCCACAAAAGCATTCTATAAATTAGCAGATGTGACTGTAATTTGTTCATTAACAGAAGGACTAACAATTACAACATATGAATCTTTAGCTATGGGAACACCTGTAGTTACGGCAGACGTAGGAGGACAAAAAGAATTAGTAGATGATACATGTGGGGCAGTTGTACAAAATGTACAAACAGATA
Organism: uncultured Clostridia bacterium; assembly: GCA_947632585.1. Taxonomy (GTDB): domain Bacteria; phylum Bacillota; class Clostridia; order TANB77; family CAG-508; genus CAG-269. The sequence goes on along the minus strand of CANRPS010000003.1, from coordinate 3,378 downwards.
AAGATGGATTTTATAATAGGAATTATACAGATGAAGAAATTTCAAGATATGTAGATTCTATTGAAAGAGTATTAAAAGATAAATCTTTAAAAGATAATTGTAGACAAAAAGTTTTAGAAGGATTTACAGTAGACAAAATGGTAGAAAAATTTGAAAAAGAGTTTACTGAGTTAGTAAATGCTGGAACTAGAATAAAGAAAGAATCAATAGTTAATAAGGATTTGTATAAAAGATATATTGTGTTATACAATCAGGTAGATCCAAGACAATATCATCCACAAGATATTGACGATATTGAAAGCGAAAAAAAGGCTAAATTAAGAAGACTTAAAGAAATATTATGGACAAACCCTTTATGGAGGGGATTTGTTAAATTCCTACACAAAACTGGACTTATGAAGTTAATAGACAAATTAAAAATAAAACAATTTATAAAAAAGATATGTAGAATATAAAAAGGAGTTTTATTAATGCTAGATGTATTTAAAAATTTATATAATTATAGAGAATTACTAAAAACAAGTGTAAAAAAAGAAATTAGAGGAAAATATAAAAATTCATTTTTAGGGGTATTGTGGTCATTTTTAAATCCGCTTCTACAAATTGCAGTATATGCTTTAATATTTCAAGGAATATTAAAAAATCCACAAGAAAATTATGCAATATTTTTGTGTGCGGCTTTAATACCATGGACTTTTTTCTCGACAACAATATCAAGATCTGCATTTAATTGTATTGAAAATGGGAATATTATAAAAAAGGTATATTTTCCAAGAGAAATATTACCTATTTCTATTGTTACAAGTGAAGCAGTAAATTTTCTAATATCTACAATAATAATAATTGCATTTGTAATATTTGGAGGATTAGGTGTAAGCAAATATATTGTATTTTATCCAATTATATTATTTGCACAATATATAATGCTTATTGGATTGAGTTTAATAGTTTCAAGTATATGTGTATATTTAAGAGATTTGCAACATTTTATAGGAATATTTTTACAACTAATGTTTTATGCAACACCTATAGTATATAGTTTAGACTCAATATCTCCTAATTTAAAATGGATATTAGAGTTGAATCCAATGACACATATAATAAATGGATATAGGAGCATATTTTATTACCAAACATTTCCAAACTTAAAAGTAATATTTATTTTAATAGCAATTTCTATAATTTTGTGCGTAATAGGGTATTTAATATTTAATAAGCTACAAAAAGGATTTGCAGAACAATTATAGTTGGAGGAAAACTTAATGAAAGACAATAATAAGAAAACAAGCATAATTATTTTTATAATTATGCTAATAGTTTTAATATTAATTGATTTAGCAATGTATAGTAAATTTATTTATAATGAAAGAAGCGATTATATAGACGATTTTTCAGACTATGATTATCCTTTAGAAAAAGAAAAAATACAATCTCAAGATGGAAATATAGAAATAGTTCAAACTATAACAGGAACAGGAAATAATTTAGAAGGAATTACGATTGGATTTAATAAAGAATTTAGAACATATAATGAAAGTAATATTGAAATAGAAATTACAGAACATGAAACACGGAGATGTAGTTAGTAGTTATAATAATATATATGATTCAACATCAATGAATTTCATAGAGCATAAATTTACATTTAAAAAACAAAAAGAAAGTTTAAACAAAAAGTATGATATAAAAATAAGATATCAAAATACTATAGATGACAATCCAGTTCTTTATAGTGAAAAAGAAATTGATTCAGGAAAATTATCTATAAATGGACAAGAATATATTGGACATATAAGTTATAAATTACATTATGATAGTAAATATGCTAATATCATATTTACTTTATCAATAATATTTATAAATATAATAAGTATAGTTTGTTTCTATATAATTTTATTTAAAAATACTAATTTGAACAAAATATTCTTATTTGCTATTTCTACTTTAGGAATTATATATTTATTGGTAATACCAATGTATAGGGCGCATGATGAACAAGCGCATTTCTTTAAGGCATATGAAATTTCTCAAGGAATATTTAATACAAAAATAGAAAATAAAAAATCAATAGTTGAAATACCAGTAGCATTTACTAAAACAATGGTAGAGATGAATAAAGAAACAGGACTTCCTAATTTAGATAAAGGTTATTATTCTAGTTTAAGAAATTCTTTAAATGAAAAAATAGGGGAAGAAACTGTAAAAGTTGATGGATCATATATGGCAGTATATTCTATTGTTCCATATATACCACAAGCAATTGCTATAAAATTTGTAAGTTTATTTACAGATAGAGTAGTTACAATTTTTTATTTAGCAAGATTGGCAAACTTAATTGTTAGCATAATTATTCTTTATATAGCATTTAAAATAATGCCTTATGGAAAAAAATTATTATTTTTAATATGTATGATACCAACAGTAATATTTCAAATAAGTACAATGTCTCCAGATGCCTTGACATTTACTTCTAGTGTATTGTTTCTAAGTTATGTGTTAAAATTAATAAATGATAATAAGGAAATAAGCAAAAAAAATATACTAATATTAACATTAATTGGCTCAGTTGTTGGACTTTGTAAAATAACATATATACCAATAGTATTATTTGCATTATTTATACCTAAAAATCAATATAAGAATAAAAAATCAAAAATAATAGCATTAATATGTATAATATTAATACCAATAATGTTAAACTTATTATGGTTAAAAATTGCAGGAGAACATTTATCACTGATTGATAATAATAAAGCAGATGTACAAAAAACATATATATTAAGTAATCCTGTAAATTATATAAGAACATCAGCTTATACGGCATTTTCTGAAATACATTTATATTTAAGTGAATTGTTTGGAACATATATGGGTCAAATTGATTATGTATATTCAAGTGACATCCTAATATATCTATTTATAATAATGTTTATATTAGTTGTATTATTTGATGATAGTATAAAAGAAAAAATAAATAGTAGCGGAAAAATAATAATTAGTATAGTTTTATTAAGTATAATAGCATTAATATTTACAAGTATATATATGCAGTGGTCAGGATATAAATGGTATTATATAAATGGTATCCAAGGAAGATATTTTATACAATTATTGTTACCTTTTGGATTACTTTTAGGACAAAATAATATTTCAAAAAAAGGAAAAATAAATTTAAGAACTATTATATTAAGTGGAACATTATTTGCAAATATTATTGCAATAATGTCATGTATTATAGCATTTATATAAAATTATATAAATTAAAATTAGACTAACTATATGAATGTCAATAGAAAAATAGAAAAAATTAAAATTTTTTAGTACATTGAAAAATGCATGACAAATAAGCATTTAAAAAATGCTTAAAAAAAGGTATGA
>CANRPS010000002.1 GCA_947632585.1 uncultured Clostridia bacterium | reverse complement strand
TTTCTTTCTTATTTTTCATAAAAATCGTGAAACCCCTTGACAAAATTACTTTTTTGTAATAAAATTATTCAGTATTATTTTAAAATATGAATTAAATTTAATACTTCTCCCCGGTGGTTTTAAATTTAATTATCATATATATAGATTTTTAAAATAGGAGGGTATATTTTACCATGAACAATACTACATATAGTGTTAAAAAAAGTGATATACAAAGAAAATGGTATATAATTGATGCTAGTGGTAAACCACTAGGTAGAGTTGCTACTGAAGCTGCAAAATTACTTGCAGGAAAGCACAAACCAATTTATACAAAAAATATAGATACAGGTGATCATGTTATAATAATAAATTGTAAAGATATTTTACTTACAGGTAAAAAGGCAGAACAAAAAATGTACAGACATCACTCTGGTTATATTGGAAATATGAAAGAAATAGCTGCTAAAGATATGTTAGCTAAAAATCCTGAAAAAGTTATGATGTTAGCAGTAAAAGGAATGTTACCACATAATACTTTGGGAGCTCAAATGTTAAAGAAATTAAGAGTTTATGCAAACGGAGAACATGAAAATCAAGCACAAAAACCAGAAATATGGAATTTTTAATTTAAAAGGGAGGAACAAATCAAATGCCTAAAGCTAATAAAAAATATTATTATGGTACTGGTAGAAGAAAAAAATCAATTGCTAGAGTAAGAATTATAGAAGGTAAAGGAAAAATAACAATTAATGGTCAAGATTTAGATGAATATTTCGGATTAGAAACATTAAAAGTTATAGTTAAACAACCTTTAACTGTTACTAATACTTTAACAAAATATGATGTAATAGCTACAGTAAAAGGAGGAGGCTATACTGGTCAAGCAGGAGCTGTAAGACATGGAATAGCTAGAGCTTTAAATGAAGCTGATACAGCAGAATATAGACCACTTTTAAAATCAAATGGATTCTTAACAAGAGATCCTCGTATGAAAGAAAGAAACAAATATGGTCTTAAAAAAGCTAGAAAAGCACCACAATTCTCTAAGAGATAATATAAAAAAGATAGTAATTTTAATTACTATCTTTTTTTAATGTATTATTTTTTAAATTTATTGAAAAATCCTTTTTTCTTTTTTGATTTTCCTTTTTTATCAATATCTATAAACTGATTTGCCCAATCTTCTGATGTTTCCTCTTCTGTTTCTTCTATTTCTTTAGATCTATTTTTCTTTTTATTATTTGGCTTTTTATTTCTAGAATAATCTTTACTATGTTTTCCAATTTTTGCTTTTTTGTTTGATGATTCATCATCCCAATCATCATCATCGTCATCTTCCTCTTCATCCCAGTCGTCATTATAATCGTCCTCTTCATCATCGTCTTCTTCGTCATTTCTATTACCAAATATTAAATCATCATCATCCCAATTATCATCTTCTTCGTCATCGGTGTCTTTGTCATCATCATAATTCTCAGTTTTTTTACTTTTTATAGCATTTCCCCATATATCTAAGTTAACTTCACCATCGTCTTCTTCGTTTTCATCTTCATTGGTATTATTATTTTCATCTTTAGTGTCATCCCAATCATCGTCATCCCAATTATCATCTTCGTCGTCATTGTCATCTTTATCATCAAATATTAGGTCATCATCGTCATCATCATTATTTGAAATAATTAAATCGTCATCATCATTCCAACTATCATCATCATGATCAACATTTTCCTCATCATCATTTCCATTATCTTCATTGCCAAATATCAAATCATCGTCTTCATCATCTTCTTCGTCGTCTTCATCATCATCCCAATCATCATCTTCTTCGTCATCTTTTTTTATATCATTAAAGCCTAAAATCATATCAATTTTTTTATCTATTTCAGCTTTAGAATCTTTTTCGTCTTCATCTTGTATTTCTCCATAGTCTAGATTTATTTCATCTGTATTTTCTTGACCGAAATCATCATTAAAGCTATCAAATTCATTATCTTCAAAATCATCTACTGAATCTTCTTCAATAGTATGTGGCATAAATTCTGATAAATCTCTATCATATACTTCTGTAACACATTTAATAAATGTGCTATAAATTTTTTGCATACCATCGTTTCTCCAATGATTTGGATTAATGATTGTTACCGGTAAATTTAATTTCTTAATTTCTACATCAAATTTTTCAGATTTTTCTTCTAGCTCTTGTAAATAATCATAATTATATAATTCAGGATATGATTTTTTTGATATCTTCTTTGTAGCTTCTTTTAATAATAATGTATATAAATTATTAATTTGAACCAAATCATCATCCAAATTTTTACATGCTTCTGTCATTAATTTAGTGTGTTCTTCTTCTCCATTTACCGCTGTTAATCTTTCATTATCCAAAAATTGAACTAAATATTCTTTTATTGCTCCAATAAATTCTAACTTACAATTAGCATCTCTTATAATTTTTTTATGCTTGTCTATTCTAACAGCATTATTTTTAATTTCAGTAAATAATCTATTAGTCTTATCATAAATATTAGCTAATATATCAGTTTCTCTTTTTTGAATATCTATACTTAATGAAATAGCTTTAGATAAAACTTCTTTATTAAATGGTGTTTTTTCTTTTTCTCCATTTTTTTCTATTTTTTCTTTAATTTCTTTTTCTATTTCATCAGTTTCTATTTCAATAAAGCTTTTAGCAACTTTCTCAATTTCAATGTCTATGTCTTGATAATTGTCTAGAGTATTATTTAATTTTTTATTGTATTCACTTTCAACATTTCTTCTATTTCTTCCACATTCTGTTCTTGTTAAGCTTTTATCATTAAATTCAGCTACTACATCAACAAATTTTTGTGCATTTAATTGAATTTCATTGTTTAATTCTTGAATGCTGCCATTTACTATATCTAGTTTTCTCTGTATATTTTCTGCATTTTCTCCAACATTTTGTACTATTGTTGCTCTTTCTTCTTGTAATCTACTATTTTTTCTATTTAAGCTTTCCTGTATTTTTTGTATTTCTCTTATTTTGTTAGCTATAGAATCATACTCTTGTATTACATTTTCCTCTTCTTCAGATATGTTATGGTATCTTTCCAAACAATCTACTAGTTCACAATAGTCTTCAAAATTAGTCTTAATGTTATTTTTCATATTATAACCGAACATTTGATTAAAATATCTTTCCAATACTACTGCATTTCTTTCATACATAAAATTATCCCTCCAAAATACAACTAATGTTAACACTATACATATTTTTTCCCAAATGTAACGTAATCATACATACATTTTTGTTTTCTTTTATCTTCTTCTTCTGTCTATTGCGTAACTACTTCCCATAACAGCTTTAACAGCATGTTTAACTTGTGAAGCTACATCTCCTATTTCCAATATATTATTAAATCTTCCAACATCTGCAATAACCGCAGCTATTGAAATGGAAGTTAATGGAAATCTCTCTATAATCCCCTTTCTGTTAGCAACTTCGATATATCCTTCTCTACTATCTACTTCATTAAAGAATTTTTTTACACCATCATCAAATACCGCAATTATATTTTGACAAAGTTTTTCAATATCTTTGTATGGTACAATTGCAATAAAATCGTCTCCACCAATGTGACCTACAAAGCCGTTTCCAATATCATGTACTGCATTAACAATTACATTGGCTGTATAAATTATTATCTCATCCCCCTTTAAAAAACCATATACATCATTGTAAGCTTTAAAGTTATCTAAGTCTATATATAATACTGAAAATTCTTCTTTTTTTAATAAGTGTTTTTTTAATTCAGAATTTATTTGAACATTTCCTGGAAGTCCTGTTAATGGACTCATTCTTCTATTTATTGTAAGAAGTCTTGTTAAATTCTTTACAGTATAATATAGGTATCCTTCATCAACTGGTTTTCTTACAAAATATTCTATAGATTCATTAAGAACCTCAAGTCTATGTTCTCTAGATCCATTGGACGAAACTACTATTACTGGTGTAATTGTATTATCTTCGTCCTTTCTTATTTTTCTGCATATTTCTACTACATCTCTATCTATTGCATCTTCATTAATTACAATTAATGAAGGTATATTTTTTAATGCAATATCTATTTGTTCAGTTTTTACACTTATAAATTTATATTCTTTATCATTTCTAAACAATTCTCTAAATACTGCTATAGAAGATTCATCATCATCTATTATATAGACTTCATTTATCATATTATACTCCTTTTAATTGCTTCTTGTACGTTGTACCCTCATAGTTTCTGTTAAACCATTTACATTGTATACAACTACAATTAGTCTATTAACTGTTACATCTTCTAAATCGATGCTATCAGAATACTCTGTAGTTCCAATTTCTTTTGTAATAGTTTCTCCACCATTTAGCGTTATTTCTACCTTTTCAAGTCCTTGGTCATCAGAAGCTGTTATATAGAACTTAGCTCCATCTGTTTTAATATTTAATTGAGGTTTATTATCACCTAATATCTTTTGTGTTTTGGTTGTCTCCTTATCATCAATATCTACTACTTTTATATTTAATATATGTTCACCTTCTAATACATCAATATATACTTCTGCTGTTTGGCTATCGTTTTCGACATCAATATGTGTTCCATTTTCTTGGTCTTCGTCCCAATAGTATTCTACATATTTCAAAGCTGTTTCATTTTTTATAGCAGCTTGAATTTTTCCATCTACTTGTCCTAATGTTATAGTAGCTTGTCTTTCTACGGAATAAGTAGTTTCATAAGTTGAAGAAACACCATTTACATCTTTTGCAGTTATAGATATCGTAGATACTCCTTCTTCTAATTCAACCTCTTTCTTTACTTCTAATTGTCCATCTCCTAATATTTGAGTTGGATTTCCATTATTTATTTTATACATTACAGCAGAAATTCCTTTGTCATGAGTTACTACTATATTAATTACAGAAGCACTGACTCTATCTATTGAAATTTGTGGCTCTGTTGCAAGTATTACTATATCATTATTCATTTGTTCTGATAAACTTTTATAAAAACCATATGCTCCTGATGCAGTCGTTCCAATTCCAAAAAAAATCAACATAATTGTAAACATTATAACAACAGAATTAATAGTCATTTTTTTATTTACATTACTTTTAGTATTTACGGATAATATTTGATTCATACTTTTTCCTCACCTTTTAATTTTTCTTTTTAGATTATAACATAAGGTAAGTTTATTATCAATATCTAGAGAACAAAAAAAGGAGGTTTTTTTCCTCCTTTTTTATCTAATTTATAATATATATTTTTTAATTAACATTAACCATAAGGCTAATATTACTAAAAATCCACATATTCCTAATATTGTTGGTAACATATTACCTACCATAGTTATTATACCTGTTGATATTGCTAGTAATACTGATGCATCATCTATATCATCTTCTCCGTCTTTTTTATTGTCTGGTGTAGAATCTTTATCAGGAACTCCATATTCATTTTCATCCTCTGATATTTCTGCTATATTTGTTTTCATGTTTAAATTATCTTCACCATTTATCCATCTTAATATTACGGTTACTTGTGCACTTTCTCCAGGTTGTAATAATACGTTTTCTAATAATTTTGTAGAAATTACATTATTTCCTTCGTCTGTCCATCCTGTATTATCTTCTGCATAGAATTTTAATCCTTCAGGAACATAATCTGTTATTTCTTTTGCATATCCTGCTATGTCCCCTTCATTTGTTATTTGTATTGTATATCCAAACCTTACTACTGTATCTTGTAATTTCTTTTTGTTTATTTCTACTTTTGGTATTATATCTGTTTGATCATTACCTGTATTTCCTGTTTGTGTTGTTGTTGTCACTCCATCTTCTGTTACATATACTGCACTTACCCATTTTAATAAGCTTAAATCAAATACTTGTACTAATACTACTTCCCAATCGTCATCATCTTCTTGTCTCTTTTCTTGGTTTTTATCTGTTCTGTTATGTTCTGTTGAATCTATATCTTTTTCAAATTCATTTCCTTTTTCGTCTTCATATTTACTTATCTCTGCTGTATTTATTAGTTTTGTATTTGATGGTGCACTTTCTTTTACTTTACATAGTACTTGTACATCTCTGTAATCTAATTTTGATCCTTTTCCATCATCTGCATCTTTATCAAATGCTTTTAATAGATTATCTGTACTATTTACATTATGTGATAAATAATCTGTTCTTATTGTTTTACCATCTGTTTGCAATTGCCATCTGTAATTTTTATTAAAGTCACAATCTACATATTCTAGATTATCTGGTAATTGATCTTCTATTTCTCCTGCATATACATCTACTTCTCCTTCATTGTATACTCTTATATTGTATAATACATATGCTTCTTGTGGTACAAGTAAAGGTGTCTTGTCTCTTGTATATATTGCATCATGTGTTTCTGAATCTATTGTCCAATTTATTAATGGTGTTGTATCTACTGCTGTTGCTCTTAAATATGGATTTTCTTTACTTCCTATATGTTTATCTGCTGTTACATATTCTCCATCTTCTATTGTCTCATCTGTGCTTATTGCTGTTATGAATTTTGTTAAAGCTAAATCTACTATTTTCTCTGTATTAATATATACTACTTCCCAGTCATCATCATCTTCTTGTCTCTTTTCTTGGTTTTTATCTGTTCTGTTATGTTCTGTTGAATCTATATCTTTTTCAAATTCATTTCCTTTTTCGTCTTCATATTTACTTATCTCTGCTGTATTTATTAGTTTTGTATTTGATGGTGCACTTTCTTTTACTTTACATAGTACTTGTACATCTCTGTAATCTAATTTTGATCCTTTTCCATCATCTGCATCTTTATCAAATGCTTTTAATAGATTATCTGTACTATTTACATTATGTGATAAATAATCTGTTCTTATTGTTTTACCATCTGTTTGCAATTGCCATCTGTAATTTTTATTAAAGTCACAATCTACATATTCTAGATTATCTGGTAACTGGTCTTCTATTTCTCCTGCATATACATTTACATCCCCTTCATTGTATACTCTTATATTGTATAATACATATGCTTCCTCTGGTACAAGTAAAGGTGTCTTGTCTCTTGTATATATTGCATCATGTGTTTCTGAATTTATTGTCCAATTTATTAATGGTGTTGTATCTACTGCTGTTGCTCTCAAATATGGATTTTCTTTACTTCCTATATGTTTATCTGCTGTTATATATTCTCCATCTTCTATTGTCTCATCTGTGCTTATTGCTGTTATGAATTTTGTTAAAGCTAAATCTACATTTTCAATTTTTTTAGTATTTAATAACAATTTAAACGGATCATCATTAGGTCCTACTTCAGCAACTGGTTGTTCTACTCCAAGTTCATCTTTCCATAGAATCGTACTATTATTTCTACATGTTCCATCAAATTCTACTTCTATTTCTTCTGTTTCTGTTACATAATTTGTTGGTATAGCTAAATAAAATCCATTTTGTTTTATTGTTTCTTTATTTAAATAGCTTGATAAATTTCCACTTGTCGCTTCACTTTGATTTTCTTGTTCTAATACATAATAATCTGCACAATTCTCATTATTTACTTTTATTGTATCTAATAATTTATATATTGTGTATGGTGCTTCACTTGTTTTTTCTATCTTTATTGGTCCTAAAACATAACATTCATGTGTTGTTCCATCATTTATTGTCTTCTTTACTTTTCCTTCTAATTCTCCATTTTGTGGTTCTGTTATTTTTAAAGGTATTCCTTCTGGTAATGGCATTGCATCAGCATATTTTTGTGCTGCATCTATTAAATACCAGCATAAAATTGTTGCTTGATCTTGATACCATCTTCCTTTTTTAACTTTATATTCTGCTGAATCTGTTTCCACTTCATATAAATCAATTAATGGTTCCCAATTAGGAAATACAGCTTCTTTTCCTCCTGAACATAATAGTTGTAGTCCTTGAGTTCTTACATTATATTCTTCATTTTTTTCTTCTTCTGTTCCTCCTAAATAGTTAGCATAATACCAAATTGCGGCTTGTTGTGCTACTTCTATCATTTCATCAGGTAAGATTACTGATTTAAATTCACTTGTATCTTTTTCGTGATAGTACCATCCTCCTCTTGCATTAGTTGCATCTCCTATAACATTACCTACATTTTGAGTTTCTGATAAATAGTCTTCATATCCTTCTGGTACCACATATTTATATGCATGCTCGATTTGAGGTTGCATTCCTCCTGGGCCATATACATTTTCTTCTATATCACTATATTTAATTCCTGCAGCTTCTAACAATTCATTTTTTCTAACTTCATTTTCTTCTTTATTAGCTGTCATTATGTATGAATTTTTTAGAATCCATAATATTTGTTTGAAATATGGGCTATTAACTAATTTTCCATATGCAGTTTCTAAATCTGCTTTTAGTTCTGCTATATCATCTTCATTTTGTAAATCATATTTTTTATTATATTCTACTGATTCATTTGCATTAATCTCGCCATCTCCATCTTCAAGATAGCTATCACCCATCCATGTTCTTCCATATAAAGCATTTAAACAATAGTAATTGTAAGTTGCTTCATCATTTTTTATACCTACTATTTTAAATATTGGATGATGTGTTGATTTGTCAGAATTAGTATTAAAAGCATATCCATTGTTATGCTCTTCTCCTTCTTCATCTGAATGTCTATTATATTGTAGCTGTAAATTTTTGTTTTCCTCATCAGCTATACTCTTTAAACTAGTTATTGGTAATATTGTAATTATTAAAAATAATATAAAAATTTTTAAAAATATTTGTCTTGTTTTCATAAAAAAATCCGTCCTTTTTCTATAAAATATTATCCTTCTATTTTATTTTACCTATTTTCCTACTTTTTGTCAATGATTAAAGTAAAAAAAAAGAGAAAAATCTCTTTTTTTTTATTTTAGTTTATAATATGTCATTTACAGGATATATTTTTTAATTAAAAATACACAAACAACTGATATTAGTGCAATTATACATACTACAAATATTGTGGTTAATACTAGTTTTAAGTTTAATTTATTTCCTGTAGAAATTGCAAGTAGTGTTGATGCTTCATCTATATCATCTTCCTCATTATTTTTATTATTTGGTATAGAATCTCTATCTGGGACTCCATATTCATTTTCATCCTTTGATATTTCTGCTATATTTGTTTTCATGTTTAAATTATTTTTTTCGTTTATCCATCTTAATATTATCGTTACTTGTGCACTTTCTCCAGGTTGTAATAATCTATCCTCTAATAAGTTTGTGGAAATAATATTACTTCCTTCATTTGTCCATCCGATATTATCTTCTTCATAGAATTTTAATCCTTCAGGAACATAATCTATTATTTCTTTTGCATATCCTGCTATGTCTCCTTCATTTGTTACTTGTATTGTATACCCAAATCTTACTATTGTATCTTGTAGTTTCTTTTTGTTTATTTCTACTTTTGGTATTATATCGCTCTTGTTGTCTCCAACATTTTCAGTTTGTTTTATATTTGTTATTCCATCTTCTGTTATATATATCGTATTTACCCATTTTAATAAACTTAAATCAAAAGTTTGAATTAATATTTGTTCCATGTCATTGTCATCTTCGTTTTTTAAGTCTTTATTTTGTGGTTCAGAATCTATATCTTTTTCTATATTTTGCCCATTTTCATCTTCGTATTTTCCTATTTCTGCAATATTTATTAAAGTTTCTCCTGATGGTGCTTTTTCATTTACTTTGCATAGAACTTGTATATCTTTATAATTTAAACCTGATCCTTTTCCATCATCATTTTCTTTATCAAATGCTCTTAATATATTATTTTCTTTATTTACATTATATGATAAATAGTCTGTCTTTATAGTTTTACCATCTGAACCCAACTGCCATCTATAATTTCTGTTAAATTCACAATCTACATAGTTTAAATTTTCTGGTAAATGATCTATTACTTCACCCGCATATATATCTGTTCCGCCTTCATTATACACCCTTATATTATATAATACATATGATTTTGCTGGAACAAGCAAAGGTGTTTTATCTGTTTTATATATTGCATCATGGCAATCTTCCTCATCTCGTAATTTTGTTGTTTCTACTTCTGTAGCCCTTAAGTATTGGTTTTCTTTACTTCCTATAAGCTTATTTTCTGTTATATATTCTCCATCTTCTATTGTTAAATCTGAACTTACTGCAACAATAAATTTTGTTAGAGCTAAATCTATTGTTCCTAATAATATATTGTCATAATCCTCATCATCTTGATATTCCTTTGGTGTATTTCTTCCCAACCAATTACTTATCTCTGAATCTCTATCTTTTAATATTTTATTTCCAAGTTCATCTATTGAATCTTGTTTTCTTCCATTAATATCCTCGGCGTCTGTGATTGCAGCTTCATTTCTTATAATTATTCCTGTTTCGTCTTGTGCCTTAACCCTCATTACTATTTTTACATCTAATTTATCTAGGCTTGAGCCATCATATGTATTATCTTCAGTCCCTTTATATGCTTTTAATTTTTTTCTATTGCCTATAAAGCTTTCAACATCACAACTCACACTAATATCTGTTTCTTCGTTATAAATATCCTTATGAAGACCATTTTCATCTGAATCTAATGCCCAATATGTATTATATTCATTTATTAATTTGTAAGCATCCGTATCTAAAGTTAGAATTTCAGAATCTCCGTTTGAATCACACGCAATAATTGTTTCGCCATCTTCTGCAATATAAACAAATTGTAATCCTTTTGGTATATTATCTGTTATCTTGTTAACATATCCATCTAAATCTCCTTCATTATATACTATAAAATTGTATATTACGAAATCTCCTTGCTTTGCTTTTATTGGCAGTTTGTCCTGCATATAGTTTGCTGTAGTTACTTTTCCAGAAGATAAATCTTTCGTATCTACTACAGGTGCATTTTTACACTCTTTAATATCTCCTTTTGAATAAATCCCTGATATATATTTTTGTAATGCTAAGTCAAATTCTCCATCTAATTCTTTAGGTGGATTTTCATCATCTATTCTAGTTTCAATAGTCAAAGGAAATGTCTTTTCTTTTGGTTCCACCTCAACTACTGGTTGCTCTATTCGATTTTCAGATTTTCTTAATTTTTTCTCATTAAATCTATATGTCCCTTCAAATTGTATTTTATATTTTATAGGAGTTTCTTCGTTTTTTTCAATGTTTTTTTCTATCCACGTGATTGGAATTGCTAAATAAAATTCTTTTCCTATTTTATCTGATATTTTCTTATCTGCTGAAGTTTGCAATGTTTCTCTTGATAAAACACTATATTCATCGCAATTAATTTCGTTTATTGTAATTCCATCATTTAAATGATAAATTTGTTCAGCTTTTTCGTCTATTTGAATTGGACCAATAATATAGCACTCTGTATTATTTACAATATGTTTAGAATTAATTGATATTTCTTCAGTTGGCTTTGTAATTACTAAAGGCTCTTTTATATTTTCTTTAGAAATCTCATCTGCATATTTTTGTGCTGCATCTATTAAATACCAGCATAAAATTGTTGCTTGATCTTGAATCCACATACCAACAGATGCTTGATGTCCTGATAAATTTGTTGACACAATATCTTGTTCTTTTAATGCTTTCCATTGTGAACTTGATTTTTCTTCCAGTTTTTCACTTTCAGAACGTAATAGTTGTAGTCCTTGTTTTCTTACATTATATTCTTCTGATCTTTGATCTTCTGGTATATTCAAATAATTTGTATAGTACCAAATAGCTACTTGTTCTGCAACTTCTATCAACTCATCTGGAATATCTGTTCTTACAAATTCATTCTCATTATTATAATAATACCATCCTTCTGTTGCTCTTTCTGCATTTCCTATAGCTTCATTTTTTTTATCAACTATATAATTTTCAAAATTTGGTTGAGGAACATATTTATATGCTTGCCCCACAATATTATCTTCTTCTAAATTAGTAATATTTTTTTGTATAATATCTTCTGAAACTATACCTGCCGCAGATAAAAGTTCTTCTCTCTTTTTATTATCTGTTTCCTCATTTCCAGTTGGTACATATATATTGTTTAATATCCACCATATTTGATTAAAATAATTTCCTGCTATATTTTTATATGCTGGATCATTATCATTTTTTAATTCTTCTATATCTTCTTCTAAATTCAAATCATAATATGTTTTATAAGTTACATCTGAATTTGTTATATCTACATTTTCTCCAGTCCATGTAGTTCCCGAATTCGCATCTAAACAATAATAATTAGTTTTTTTGTTGTCTTCCTTATTCATTATTTGAAATATAAGATGATGTCCCTTTTCGCCATTTCCGCTAGTATTAAGTGCATATCCGTGTTTACTTTCCCCATTAAAATATCTATTTTCTCTGATATTTAGTACAATTTCTTCAATAGATGTTGCCATACTTTTTATCGGAATTATCATAAAAATTAATATTATAATTAAAAATTTTGAAATTATCTTTTTTACTTTCATCAAATAATTTACCCTCTCTTTTTTACGTTAAAAGACATTATAATACATTTTTTATTTTATATTGTTTTATATTTTTTGTCAACAATCTATCGATTTCAAATCAAGCCCTATAATTTACTATTTATAAGAGCTAGAGACTTTTATTTTAAAAATATTTACAATAATTTTCCATAAAATATTTTATATAATAAACTATATTTTTTTTATAAATTGTGTTTTTGTTTATAATTTCAACACTAAAAAGTTTCTCCTTATCTAGTAATACATCCATCGTTCCAATAGTAGTCTCTTTTTGTAAAGGTGCTTCAAAAAAAGATTCAAAAGAAATAGAAGTATTTATTTTATCTATCATATTTTTATTGATAGTAATTTCATTATATGGTATTTGTTCTTCTCTTAAGATTAAATTCATGTCAGAATCAATGCCTTTATTAACTTCAAAATTCTTTTTATAATTTTTGTTCCAATTTTTGAAATCTTTTTTAATAATCTCTTTTATATTTACTTTTTGAAAATTTTCAAATATATAATTTATAAGATTTGTACTATCTTGTCCTCTATCTTTTTTAGTATCACATCCTAGAACGACAGAAATTATATCTAAATTATTTCTTTTACAGGCAGTAACTAAACATCTATTAGCTCCATTTGTAAATCCTGTTTTTACACCATAAACACCATTTAAAGAGCCTAAAAGTTCATTTGTATTGCTCAGTTCTTTTACATTACCATTTATGTTTATAGTATGTTTTTGTGTTTTCACGATTTTATAAAAAGTATTATTCTTTAAAGCATAATTAGTAAGTTTTGCAAGTTCATATGCAGTTGTATAATGTTCTTCTTCATCTAATCCATGAGGTGTTACAAAATGAGTATTTTCAAGTCCTAATTCTATTGCTTTGTTATTCATTAGTTCTATAAATTTTTCTACACTTCCTGCAACTCTTTCTGAAAGAGCAATAGCAGCATCATTCCCGTGATACCATCATTAAGCCATATAGCAAATCATTTATCGTTATTTCACTATTGGCAGATAATCCCAATCTAGATCCACCTGTAGCTGCTGCTTTTTTTGAGACAATTACTTTATCTTCTAAATTTTCCACATTTTCTATGACAACTATTGATGTCATTATTTTAGTTGTTGAAGCCATTTTACATTTTTCATTTTCGTTTTTTCCAAATAAAATCATGCCTGTATTTCTTTCAAGAACTACGGCATGTCTTGCATTTATAATAGGCTCAGATTTATCAATATCTCTTGCATTAACATTTGTTAATCCAATTATATTTATAAAAGTTAAAATTAAAAATATTTTAGCCACAATTTTTTTATTTAATATTTTTTTCATTATATCACCAATAGTAAATATATGATATTTTTTTTTATTTATTCTAATTTAGTAATATCTATTTAAATAAAATAAGATTCACTTATATGAAGTGAATCTTATTTTATTTTTGTTATTATACTACTTTCTTTATAATGACTACAATTCCTACAGCTACTATCAATAATCCTATTGTTCCAACTATCGTATATATTAATTGTCTATTTTCACCTGTATCTGGAGTTACAATTAAGTTAGTTTCTGCATATTTTTCCCAATTATATCCGCTCTTTAGTGTAGAGCCAGAATCCATCTTAAAGCTTAATATTTTTGCATCATTTTGATATACTAGGTCCAATCTCTCTTCAAGTCTACCACTTGCTATATATGTAGTATTTATTTCTGCTCCTGATTCAAATGGTAACCAGTTTGTTAAACTTAAGTATTGATCTTCACTCCATTCATCTGGTCCATCTACTACTGCTTCAATCAAGCCTCGTTTTGTTTCTGATTTTATAGCTTCTCTTGATTCTGCTGGTCTTGTTATTTCTTGGTCTAAGTTTTGATTTAATAAGTCATAATCATTATCTAATAAGTCTAATAACTCTTCTATCGTTATTTGTTTTAATGTAGCATTTTCTTTATCACCATATTTGAAGTAATATCCATATTTAGAATTTCCAGCTGACTCTATATAATCTTGCTCTGATACGTTTGTTAATGTTAATTTATATGTTGTTTGTATTTCAGATCCATATATAGAATCTTGTTCCATTTCTACTCTTGTATATTTACTTCCGCCTGTTAAATTATCTAAAGCTGTAACATATGCTGTACTTTCTGTTGGATTTCCTTGTGATAATACTACACCAGTTGTATCTACTAATTTAACATTTGTTATCATTTTTTCTACTTGTATACTAGTTTCTGGTACTTGTATTAATCCCAAGTTGAATCCTTTGTACTCATATTGATGTGAATATCCGTCTGCATCTTTCTTTAATTCTACTGTTGCACTTGGTGTTTCAGTATTTTCAACTGTTATACTGAAATATGGTGTATAGCTCCATACTTCTCCAAATGTATAATTTTCTTGATCATCTACATTTGTTCTTAATTTATCATTATTTTCTGAATATGTCTTTCCACCTAAAGAATCTCTTCTCTTAATATCATCTGTTGCTATATTATATGTTGCTCTGTCTAATTTTTTGTACCATTCTGCATAATCTTGTGCATTTTCATCTGTTGTCATATTTGTTTGTGCAACTTTAGTTTTATTTAATAGGTCTCTCATATCTGTTAATGAAGATTGCATTGCATTTTGTAAATATTTTCCTGCTTCTTGTGTATTTATTATTGTTGATTTGTAATCATTTGTTGTTACATCTGCAACTTTTACTCCATTTTTTACTATTTTAGTTTGTCCATTAGGATATGTGAATCTTAAGAAATACAAACCTGGTACTATTCCGTCTATTGTATAATTTCCGTTTACATCTGTCTCTGTAATAGCATCTTTGGCAACATATGTGTTTCCTTCTTTAATATATATTGTAGTTGGTTTTATGCTTCCAAGATTTGTTTCACTTTCTATTTTTTCACATTTTTCTGCATCTATTAATTCAACTTTTACACCTTGAACTCTATTTGCTTCTGTTGTATCTATAAATCCATTTCCTAATGCATCTTTTCTTTCTTCAGTTTGATTTAATTTAGCATCTTCAAATACAGTTCCTGAAATGCTTCTTGTTTCTCCTAATTCTACCAATAATGATAATTTTCCTGCTTCTTGTTGTTGATTTAATGATCTATGTGTATATTTACCAGATAGTGAATTTATTTCATTATCTGTTGCTGGAATTCCTGTGTTACTCTTGTATTTTGTTTCTCCACCATTCCATAAATTATCATCTCTATAGTAAATATGATATCCATCTGTTATAGCTTTTGATGCAACTCTTGTCATTTGTTTTTCAATTCCAGGATCCCCTGTTACTACTTTGTTTAAGAAATCTTGTTTTACCTTAAATTGTAAATATACGCTCTTTGTAGTTCCTGGTTTTATACCTTCACTTAGTCTATCTCCTGATGCTATTAAACCACTATCATTTAAATTATATTTTAACGTTTTCTCCCAACTATTTGCAGTTGCTTTGTCGGCATCAGACCATAATCCGAAATACTCTGAACCTCTATAATTTGCATCATTCTGATGTTCTGTACATAATTCAAATCTTTCAGAATCATATACATTTGTTAATGAATCTAAATATAATTCATATTCATCATATACATCTGGATAATGTACTGTTGTATTATTTATTACATTTATCTTGTATACTACATACATTTGCATACCATCTGTATTTGATGCTGTATATGCTATATCTGATGGATATACTGATGCTCCATATGTTCTTGAACCTTTTTGTAAGTGTGTTGATAATTCTGGTCTATTTTCAGCTGTTATTTGTCCATTTTCTCCATTAGCATAATCATATGTATATGTATATCCCTTCATTATTATTTTACTATATTGAATTTGTTCTTCTACAGCATATGATGGTTCATATTTATTCCATAATCCAAGGTTGATATTTTCTACATTAAATGTATCTACATTATAATAAGCTGTTA
Source organism: uncultured Clostridia bacterium (assembly GCA_947632585.1). Classification (GTDB taxonomy): domain Bacteria; phylum Bacillota; class Clostridia; order TANB77; family CAG-508; genus CAG-269. The sequence goes on along the minus strand of CANRPS010000002.1, from coordinate 82,938 downwards.
ATCCATATGTTGATAATTCTTTTTCAGTATCTTCTGTTTTATATGTTGTTTCTATTATTTCTTTTAGAGTTTTAGTTCCTTCTCCATTCTTAAGTGTAGTTGCGACACCTTTAACAGTTCCTATCGCTCCTGTCAAATTAGAATCATTTAATTCTTCTTGTGTCATCTTTTCTTCTTGTGCTTTTGAATTTATTAGTATTGATTTACCTCCATTTTTAAATGGATTTGAACACATATATTTTGTATTATCATATTCAAATGTCAAGTATGCATTTACTAAATCCCAATAATATATATCGTCTCTTGTTGGATCTACGTGTAATTTTTTATCACTTGTTGCATTCCACTTCTTTATGCTATATCTTCCATTACTATCTGTAACTGTATCTGCTATTACTGCTCCATCTTTGGTATATAATGTAACTTTTATTCCTGCTAATAATTTATCATCTGATCCATATACACTATTATATGATGCTTCTGATAAACTATCTTTAGATGCTGGTATTCCATCAACCCATACATATCCAGTTACTCCTCCTAGTTCTCCTAATTCTCCGCCAGAAGGTGGAGGTGTTGATGGTGTTGATGGAGGTGTTGTTGTCGTTATAGAATGGTCAATTATTTTTTTATTTTGTACTATAACTTCTGTTTTTTCTTGAGTTGCATTATATTTTAAAGTAGTTTTTCCTCCTGTACCATCTACTGCTAAACTATTTACTTTTATTGTTCCTAAATCTAACCATTGTTTTTCCTCGTCATATCCATCTTGTACTAATATGTTATATCCTACTGGTGTTTTAGTTTCATACACATGATATGTTCCATTTGGAATTCCGTTAATATTTATTAATCCATTTTCATCTGTTTTAAATGTTCCAGATTCTTTTTCATTTTCTGTTAAAAATTCAAGATAATCTCTTTCTAAATATTCATTTTTATCAACGTTTTCAAGCCATCCTTCTGCATCTACTATTGGACTTGTTCCTGGCTCTAGATAGAATTTAAATTCTGCACCTTCAAGCTTTAATTCTTCATATATTGAATCTTGTTTTTCCAATTCAATATTTCCTCTAGTTATATCATTTTCAATGTTTGTTGTTGCAACTTCTGTTTCTTCTGTTACTTCAAAAATTCCTAAATCTACCCAATTCTTTTCAGGATCATAATTCTTTTGGCCTTCTATATCATATCCTGTACTTCCTTCTGTTTCATATACATGATATGTTCCAGTTATGATTCCTTTTATATTTATTTCTCCGTTTTCGTCAGATTCAAATTCTGAAGCTTCACTTTCATTAGAAGTTAAATATTCTGCATGATTTATTTTAGAGAAATCTCCGTTACCTTTTAACCACATATCTTTTAACTCTGGATATTCTATTGATTCATCTAATCTAATTTTAACTTTTGTTCCAACAAGTCCTTCTTTTTTCAAAGAATCTGTTTTAGATATTTTTATATCTCCAGATGTTCTCTTATTTGTTATAGTAATATCTGTTGCTTTAGTACTATTAACAATTGGTACATTCTCTATTTTATATGTTCCATCCTCTAATTCTGTTAGTGTTCCTCTATCTTTAGATATAGATTTTAAAATTATTGGATCATTATAGTAAGGGTTTTCACTTCCAACTTCTATTATGTCATATTTTCCATTTTCAAATATATAAAGTCCATTTATTGTAAGTTTTCCATTTTTATCTGTTGTGAATATTGTTGCGTCATCAATATTTTCAGTATATATGTTTATTCCAGTATCAGCTGTTTTTACATATTTTTTCAAGTCTTGGCAGTATAATTTAAATTGTACTCCTTCTACTCCTTTTCCTGAATAACTATCTGTTTTGTTTATAGCTAAACTACCTTTTTTGACATTTACAGTAATTTTACTTGAAGCATTTAAAAGTCCTTTATAATAACTTGCTTTATCTATATGCATTATTCTTTGCATAGTGCTTCTACATTTTCCACATGTACCTTTATCATATAGTGTTACTTTTGCCCAATAAAATGTTACTTCTCCTCCTCCTTCAAAACTTATTTCTTTAACTTCCTGTTCTGAATTATTTAAAATGTAAAATGTTGTTTTCTTTACTATATCATAATGTGTCTTCTTTGTTGTTGTATTAGTTTTTATAGCTATATCTTTATATTCTCCTGTTTTTGAATCTTTTGTTACAACTCTTAACTTATCTTTACTTATTTCTTTTCCATCAATATCTTTTACTGTTATTTTCTCTATTTCTCCATTAGTTGTCATTGTTATTGGTCCAATTACATCAAATGTTGCATCTATTTTTGTTTTATCCATAGTAATTTTTGCATTATTTAAATTATTTTGGTAAGTTTTTGCTGGATTATATGTCTTTCCACTTCCATAAGCTGACCATACATATTTTTGAGCAGCAGATGCGTTTCCCTGACCACGAGATCCATTTCTTTGATCATAAAATAAACGAGCTTTGTATGCATTATATTCATATCCGATTTTCACCTTTTTTTGATGGATCAGCCGTATATGTTGTTGTTGTCGCTCTATTCCATGTACATGTAGGTGTCCCTTCTGAAGCACCACGAAAATGTCCACCTTCTTGTGCACAATACCATCCCGATTTTCCAAATATACTCCAACTTGCTCTAAGCGCATAAGATGTATTTTGCCATAAAGCAAATATACAAATAAGTAGGAAGACAATTATCAATTTTTTATTTTCTTTTATTCTATTCATATTTCTTTTTCCTCCCTCCTAAAATTTTATATTTGCTTTTAATATTTTTTTACATATTATATATGTAGTTGTCATTAATATTACTATTGCTGACAATGTAAATATAATATAGTTTATTGTCGTACCTGTTTTTATTCCTATTGTTACATCACTTTCGCCTAAATCATCTTCGCCTTTTTGTTTATTTCCAGCAGTTGAATCTTTATCTAATATTCCTTGTGTATTATAAGATTCTGCAATTTCTGCTAAGTTGTTTACTAATCCCATATTTTCTTCTGTCATCGTTTTTGTTAATATTAATTTTAATTCTTTTGTTTCTCCTGGTTCTATCTTTATGTCTGCTAGACTATTGTTGTATAAATTATCACCCGATTGATACCAGTCTGTATTTGTCTTATTGTCAAATACTAAATCTGTTGGTTTATAATCTACTATTGATTTAGCATATCCTGCTACTTCTCCAGTATTTTTTACTGATATATTATATTCAACTTCAACTACAGCTCCTTGAATATATTTAGTATTTATTTCTGCTCTTGCAAAAGTCGCATTATCATAATTAGTAACTTTTGTTCCTTCTTCAGTTTTTATAGTTACTTTATTTATAGTTTTACTTAATTCTAAATCAAATACTTTTGCATTTTTTAATCCTAAATCTATATTATCTATATTGCCATTTGATATCTCTATAGTGTCTGTTATTATTCCCGTTAGTTCTTTTCCATCTATTATAAATTTTGCAGTTGTTGCATCAGAATTTTTATTTTGATCTGATCCATCTGCTTGATATGCTGTTGGTATATATGTATCAGCATCTACTTTAAACATAATAATATATCTACCATTTTCACTAATATCAAATTTATATTTACCTTCTGTATCTGTTGTTGTAGTTTGAACAATTTTTGCTGTGTCTGCATTTATTAAGTTTACTTCTATTCCACTAATTATGCTTTCATAAGAATCTTTTCTTCCATTTTCATTCTCATCTTTCCAAACTATTCCGCTTATTGTATAAGTTTTTGTTTCAGATGCACTTGGATTATTTGGATTATCAGGGTTTTCCTGATTGTTTGGTTCGCTTGGGTTACTTGGACTATTTGGATTACTTGGATTGCTTGGGTTATCTGGGTTATTCTGATTATCAGGATCTTCTGGATTATCCGGGTTAGTTGGTTCATTTGGATCTTTAGCTCCTGGATATTCAGGTTCTTCTGCTGGTGGTAATTCTGGCTCAACATTTGTAGTTTTTAAATAGTGAATAACTTTATTGCTTTCTTTTGGATTTGTTCCACCAAATCTTACTTCAACAGAAGCTTTACTTTCCATTTCAATATCTGTTGCAATTCTCTCTGCTGCATCTTCTACTACTTTTGCTATTATTTTTATTCTCGTATTTTTATTAGGTTCTATATCATATACCCATGCTTGTATTACTTGATCTCCTGTATCGGGATTTTCTGTTAAAATACAATTTTCTTCCCATTTTTTCTTTTCTTCAGCAGCTTCTTTTTCTAGTTGTTCTAAATATTCCTCATCTACTTCTTTATCTTCCGGAATATCTTCACTTTCTTTATTTTCTTCATCTTTTGGCATCTCTTCTTCAATATCTTCTTGAATTGCTAATGATTTATCATTTATAATAACTTGTTCAATATCAAACCAAATTGAAAAATTGAAATCCATTTCTATTTCTTCCAAAGCATCATGTCCATTTCCTAAGTCTATTGTAAATTCTATCTCTTGTCCTGGAACAACTACTTCGCCTTCATTAGTAGCCTTTAATTTTGCATCAAATTTAGTTGTACCTATTTCTTTTACCATTTTATTAGACCTTGTTGTTAGTCCATTTTCCGTGGCTTTTCCATATAGCCAAACTTCACCTTCGTTAAATTCTTCTTTAGCTTCTATATAAACAAAAACATATGCTGTTTCTCTTGCTTTTATATTTATTGTTTCAGACGTAATATTTGGAATCATTTCGCTATCTTCTTTTCCAATTCTTACTCCATTTATTTTTAATAAATCACTTGCCAAAAACTCTACATTTACATTATTTAGATTTGTATTAGAAGTATTTGTAATTTCTAAACGTACTTCATATTCATGATTTTGTGGTATATAATTTGTTAAACATAATTCATCCATGCTTTCCAATACAAGTTGTAAATTAGATTTAACTACATTATTTACAACAAATCTTCTATTTATTTGCTCCCCACTTTTTGCCTGTATTTCTGTTGTTAAATTTCCTGTATTTTCAGCTAATGCATAAAATTGTAATTCTATAATTTGATTTCTATCAAGTTGTTCTATAGTTGTAACTAATGGATTATTCTTTGAATTCGTAAAATCATAGGAATTGCCATCCTCTTCAATTTCATACAATTTTATTTTTCCATTGTCTGATACTTTTTGAGTTAATTCTATATTACTTAAATTTCTTTCTCCTACATTCTTTAAAGTAACATTATATTGTACCATTTCTCCTTTTGCGATTTGGCTACCTAAAACTTTTTCTGTTGAACCATTTCCCACTATATCATTTCCAATTATAGCTTGTACTGTCATTTCTAAGCCTGGAATTTGGTCTGTAATATCTGATGTAACTAAAGCTAACATCTTTATTGTAGTTGCTTGTAAGCTTTCCCTTTTACCAGTTTGCATACTTGTATATGTTACCCCATAATTTTCACTTGCTTTAGTATTTTTTATAATATCTGCTGGAGCTGATATATCATAACTTGCTTCTATTTTTTCTCCCTTTGCAAGTTCATTTACTAATATTAAATAGCTTTTTGTTGTATCTTTATTGCCTAATTCACTCCATCCATTTTCCGCATTATTTAAGTCATCTGTTGGGTTCTCATTATCACTATAATATATCTTTGTTCCTTCTTTTTGAAGTTCTATTCCACCATTTAGTTTTATACCTAAATTGTCTTCTGCTTTTGTTGGAAAATGTCCTAAAATTCTTACATCATTAATTGTTGTTTCTTGATTATTTATTGCACTTATCTCTACTTTTGCTTCTTTTTCTGTTTTTGTTGTTTCTATTTCTATTTCTTTTGTTCCTTCATTTCCTATTGTTTTTACACCATAATCTCTTATATTATTTGTTAATATTACTCCTGTTCTTGATTGTATTTCAACTTTTGATTCTTTTGTATTTTTATACTCTGATGCTTTTTCATTTGTATACTCTAATTCAATAGATTTTTCTGCATTTGGAGCTAATTCATTTAAAACTAAATCTGCATATATTATTATTTTTGTTCCTTTTACTGCTTCTGCGTTATATTTTGTTTGTTCTCCATCTAATTCTATATTTATTACTTGTTTTCCATTTTCTTTTACTATCTGTGTTTTTCCTAAAGTTAATCCATTTCCATATAATAATTTGCATTTTGCATTTATTTCCTCTACTTCTTCTGGTAATATAACTTTAAGTTTTGGATTCTTATATAATTCTTGTGTTTCTTTCTTATTTAATAATGTAATTGTCATCTTTACATCTTCATTTGTATCTAATGTTGATAATACTTTTGTATTTACTTCTAATTCTGCTTCAGTTGTTGTATCTTTCAATTCTATATTTTTTTCTTTTGTTTCATCATTAGCAATTATTTTTTCTTCTATTATTTCAGCTTTTCTTACTTTTGAAAAATTATTATTTTCTTTTATTTCTTTTGTATTTTCTATTACTAATACTCCATTTTCAACTGGTTTACTACCAACTAATTGAATTTCCTTGATTTCTGAAGCATAGTTTATTACAACATTTCCTAATTCATCTGTTAAGCTATCTTTATTTATAAGAGCTATTATTACTCCATTTGCATCTCTTATTGTAAGATATCCTTGTTCTCCAAATATTTTTAAAAAGCTTTCTTTATTTATTTTTGTTTCTTTATATGTAATATTTGCTGCTTCTTCTTTTTCTCCTACCTTATATATAGAAGGTTCTGTCTTCATATTTATTTCTTTAGCTATTTTGGCATAGTTTACATTTATATTTAATTGTGTTTTATATTGTTTTGCTTCTCCTATTTGTATTTTGCCTTTATAAAGTTCACTATCACCTTCTATTTCATATGTAATAGCTCCTTCTTTTTCTAAACCTGTATTTATTATTTTTGTAGCATCTATTTTTTTATTATCATATAGTTCTACACTACTTTGTATGTTTATATCTTTATTTAATGTATCTGCATCTTTATCTAAAATATAAGTTACTAATATATCTTCTTCTTCTGTCCATCTAATTTCTTCATCATTATTATTTCTTATGGTCACTTGAATATAACCATCTTGTTTAGTATAGCTTAATTGATCTTCATTTTTTCCAGCAACTTTGATATCCTGTACACCATCTAATTCTTTTATACTAAATATTCTGGTTTTTATTGGGTAGTTATTTTGTGTTATCATATTTCCAACTAATACTTGTACTATTTTCTTTTCTTCACCATCTACTAAATAGTTCTTATTAGTAAATACTTCACCTACTATATTTAATTGACTTTCTTCTATTGATATCCAATTTATCTTTACCTCTGTTTCACCATTTATATTTTCTGTTTTCTTAGAATCAATATTTTTACTGCTGGTATATTCTCCGCTTAATTTTACTTTTGTTGTATTTTGTAATTCAGTAAGTTTCATTATATCTTTTTTTATTGGATTTATTTTTACTTCAATTACTTCATCAGTTCCAGCGTTTATCTGTTTCAAAATAACTTTTCCATCTTCTGTTATTTCTGAAACTCCAGAATCCAAATATTCCCTATTTATCTCAAAGTTTTTATTCTCGAATTCTAGCACTCCACTAAAATATCCCTCTTTTTTTATTCCAACTTTTACATACAGACTTTCTTCACCATCTTGTATGTTTTTGGTTTTACTTTGTAATTCTTTTCCGCTTTCGTCAGAAAAATATGCTGTAAGTTCTACATTAGGACTACTTGTTTTAATAACATCAATAGCATAACTTACTGCAGCTTTTCCTACCATTCCGAAATTACTTACCATTAGCATTATAATTACTATCATGGCAAGTATCTTTTTTGTTAGTTCCTTTCTTGTACTCATTTTTCATTCCTCCTATTTTTTGTAACTTATATATTTTAGTGAAGTAAATTTATAATGTATTACTTTATTTATAATTTTATAATGCCTTTCTGTTCTAAGTCAATATGCTTTTTCTCGCACTTTTTAATATTACAATTATTTAACCCGAAATCGTTTTACGGAAGGTATCTTTAGAATTTTTTTATTAGTTTTATGTTTTATTAATGACAATTTCTTTACAATGTTGTTTCATAGAGTGTTTTTAGAGCATTGTTCAATCGTCTTTTTGCTTTAATCCGTAAAGTTTTTCCTTTTTTTAGCAATCAAAAAAACGGATGGTATAATTTTTCCATCCGTTTTTTTGATTAAGATTAGTGCATGCTACTTAATCTAATAATTAAATCTATATCATCATCTTCTGCTACTTTATTTTTTCTTATCATTCCACATTTTTTACATTTAAATATAATTACATATCCCTTTTTTCCATTTTTCTCTAATCCAATTGGCTCTAAATCGCCATGACAAGTTTCTTGCCTATCTCCAGGATTTATATCAACATGTTTTGAATGTAAACAATATGGGCAATGATTTCTGCATGAATATCCTAATTTTGGTACTTTTTTTCCACAATTGTCGCATATAAATTCCTCATCTTTTACTATAAAATTTCTTCCCATCTTTTTCTCCTATATTAATATTCAAAATATCCATCTCCTAAAAACTCACGTAACAAAGAATTAGCTGGAATATATTCTGATGGCACTGGTTCGAAATATTTTAATAAATTTATTAAGCGAACCGCTTCTGCATGTTCTTTTTTATCTTCTGGTATTTTTTCAAGTAAAGGTAATACTACATTTTTAAGAGCAGCCAATTCATATATTAAAGATGTATTAAATATCTTATTTGCATCTTCTTGATATGGGAAAATATTTTTTCTTTCTCCTTTATTTACCTTAGACCAAGTTCCTAAAGTACAAGCTGCACTATAATTTCTAAACTGGTAGTCTCTTACAATTCTTCTAATTAGTCTTGTATCTGTTGTAGATATTCTATTTAATCTATCTAAATTCAATACTGTTAAGTCACTTATATAAATTTTGTATTTATATTGTTTTTCAATTTGAGATGTCAACCTATCATTTAAACAATGAATTCCTTCTATTACAAGAATTTCATCTTCATTTAGATGCATAGTTTTGCCTTTATATCTTTTTGTTCCAGAAGCGAAATCAAATTCTGGGCATTCAATTGTTTTTCCATTTAATAAGTCTGTCAAATGTTTATTAAATAATTCTAAATCAATAGCTTCAATATTTTCAAAATCATAATCCCCATTTTCATCCCTAGGGGTCTCTGATCTTTCAACAAAATAATTATCTACTGAAATTGTAACTGGTTTTAATCCATCTATTTTTAATTGTAACCCTAATCTTTGTGCAAAAGTTGTTTTTCCTGAAGAAGATGGTCCCGCAATTAATACCATTTTTATATCTTTATTTTCTGAAATTTCATCAGCAATTTGAGCAATTTTTTTCTCATGTAGGGCCTCTTCAAGCATTATTAAATTTTTAATATCTCCATGCTTTATAATATTATTTAACTTATACACTGTCCTTACATCAAGAATTTTATGAATATCATGATATTCTTTCAAGGCCCACATTAATTTTTTTGTTTCTTTATATTTTTCTAATACAAATGGATTAGTATGACTCGAATATCTTAGTAAAAATCCGTGAATCATATTTAACTAATTCAAAACAAACAATAATTCCAGTATTTATTGCTATATCATCATAAAAATAATTATAATAATCTTCACAATAATACATATTTATAATATCATTTTGCTGTAAATCTAATTGAAGTCTTCCCTTAGAAGTATTATGTTCCTCATATAATTTTTCTGCTTCATTTCTTGTAAGTTCTTTGTGTATAATAGGTAAATTTTTATTAATTATTTCTTGCATCTCTTCTTGAACATTTTTAAGCATTTTTTCTTCTACTTCCATATCATCTAAAGTACAAAACATTGCACTTGATAATTGATAATTTACTCTTACCTTTACTTCTGGATATAGTTTTTCAAAAGCTTTTGCCATGATAAAAATAAGTGTTCTTCTATAAATTTTCATTCCATCTTCTGTTGAGATATCTATAAGAGACACTTCTCCATCTTCTGTTAAAATAAAATCTAATCTTTTATACTCATTATTAAATATTGCTCCTACAACTGGATATTTACTATTTTTTATTTCATCTTTAAAAATATCTGCTATAGATAGCTTTTCTTTCACTTCTATTTTATTACCATTATATAAAATATTCATATTTTCTTAAATGATGTATTATATACACCATTGCTCCTTTCTTTTTATCTTTTTCATATTTATGTATTACAAAAAATTTAAAATATTCATCATTTGCAATATTTAGTATAACACATTTATTAAAAATAAGTCAATTGGCCGTTAAAATACTAATATAGACAATGATTAATCAAGAATATTTTATAACTTTTTAAAAACACTTGCCATTTCTCTATTTTTATGATAAAATATAGTATGTTTATTGATTTAGTACTAAAAGGAGGTGCAAAATATGCCAAATATCAAATCAGCTAAAAAAAGAGTTAAAATAATTGAAAAGAAAACATTAGAAAATAATATGATTAAATCTGCTTATAGAACAGCTATAAGAAAATTTGAAGAAGCTATAGAAGCTGGAAAAATAGATGAAGCAAAAACACTTTTTTCACAAGCTACTAAAAAGATCGATCAAGCTTGCTCAAAAGGTGTTATAGTAAAAAACACGGCAGCTAGAAAGAAATCAAATTTAGCAAAAAAATTAAATGCAGCTAATGCTTAATTAAATAAACAAAATTTAAAAAATTATGCATAGTTTTTTAAAGGCGAAATCAAAAGATTTCGCCATTTTTTTAATTATTTTTATCTTTAAATTTCTTACTTTTATAAATCCCTGGTAAATATAAAATAGTATATAAAAATTTATTAAATTTATCTCTGATACATTTAATATCAAATTTATTATTTACTAAGTATCCAAACAAAATAAAATGTTTAATTGCATAAATTCTTTTTTTAAATTTAACACCTCTCATATTTTTACCAAGTATCTCTTTAAAATACATATAATATCCATATGGACAATTTTTAAAAATATTATTTATATTCTTAGAATAACCATCTTCTAAATATTCTCCTTGTTCAATAGGTAAATTTATAGTTAATAGTTTATATTTTTCATCCATTTTGTGATACATTCTAGCTTCTGTTATAAATTTTTCATTGTTTTCTAATTCATGTGAAAACATTTTTCTTATTTTACTATTATATACAATTACTTTCTCACCCTGAATATCTTCTTTAAAGTATAAATCAAACATAGTAGTAATTTCTTTATTAGGAAATTCTTTTCCACTTATTTTTCCATTTCCATCTTTTTGTAAAAAAACAAGACCATATAAATTTGAATTTTCTAAAAGTAATTTCGCATTTTCTTCTATATTTTTAAAACTATCTTCTAAAAAACAATTATCTGAATCACAATCAATAATTAACTCTCCTGTTGCAAGGTTAACAGCTTCATTTATCGCTTTCATCTTCCCTGCATTTTCTTGGTACTGATATTTTATTTCAAATTGATTATCATTAATAAAATTCTGAACTATTTTTTTTGTATCATCTGTTGAACCATCATCAATAATAATCCATTCTGGAATTATATTGTATTTTAGATTCGATTTTATACTTTCATATAACTTAGGTAAATATTTTGCTCTATTATATGTTGCAGTTAAAATACTTAATTTCATTTTAAATTTTTTACCTTTCTTTTCTATTTATCCCTCTATTAATTCTATTACTTTTTCTAACAAGTGATTATTGTCATATTCTATTTCTTCATCTTCAAAAATTACATTTTTTTGTAAAACTTGTTTTAATCCTTCATAAATTGCTTCTTCTGTATTTTCAAAAATCATTTTTTTAGTATATCCTTTTAAAACTTCTTTTGCAGCTGTATTTGTAACTAAAATATTCTTATTTAATATTTTTGCTTCTTCAACTGTCATTGGATATCCTTCGAAATAGCTTAATAATGCAAAATAATCAGCCCTTTTCATATATGGATATGGATTATCTCTTTTTCCCATTAATTTAAATGTTTCTTCTACATTTAATTCTTTAATTTGTTTTTTTAAATTTTCTTTTTCTGGTCCTTCTCCTATTACATATATCTTATGTTTAATTTTATTATCGATTAATTTTTTATGAACCTTAATTAATCTATCCACTGCTTTTTGTTGAACAAGTCTACATACTATAAGAATTGAAGGTATATTTTTGTCTATATAATCTTGTCCAACATTTAATTTTGATTTTTCTATAATTTTAGATTTATCAATATAATTATAAATAACTTCTTCTTTTTCTTCCAATCCGTTAAATATTTTATTAAATGATTTTTTATTATCATTACTTACAAAAATTATTTTGTCATATTTAGAATAACTTTTTTTATCTATATTTAATTTTAAATTAGCTTTAGCATTTTCTCCAAATACCTTTGAAATATCATTATGTATCCATACAATTTTTTTAGAATTACCTTCATTAGAAAAAATTCTTGTAATTGGTCCTTCTAAAAATGCAATTTCTATATCAAATTTATTTTTTATATATTTATTATAAATTCCTTTCCCATTAGCAAGTACATAAAGGGGAATCGTTTTCTTTTTTAGGCTACTCATATTCTCATATTTTTTATCATATAAACTAATACATTTTATTTTGTTATCAAGTTCACTCAAGAATTCACCTTTTCCATAAATTGTAAAAATTGTAATATCATATCTATCTTTTAATTTATTTACAATATCAACCAATACTCTTTCGGCTCCGCCAATTGTCATACTTGTTATTCCAAATACAATTTTCTTCATTTTAATTCTCCAATTCTTTTATTTTTTTTAATAAAAGTACATTTAATAATATTGTAATTGTCATACTAGAAAAGTTAAAATATACATATCCTGAAAGTGTAGAAAGTGCAATAGCTAAACCACATCCTACAAAATACATAACTAATTCAACATCAATTTTTTTTCTATAAGCATAGAGTTTATATCCACTATATAAAATTATAGTTAAAAATGGTCCAAAATATAAAACAAATCCAAATATTCCAAAATTAAGTAACATACTTGGAACTTCCATTTCAACAACCAATTCCCCTGTTTGATTTTTATATCCATTTCCAAATAAAATTAATCCAATATTTTTCTGTTCTTTTACTAAAAATATATTATAGATTATTTGCAACTTTCTTAAATTTCCTACATTTGATAATTTGATTTTTTCAGCAAAATTATATAAATCTATAATCGCATTTTTTTCTTCATCTGACATGAATCCATCTTCTAGTTTTCCATCTCTTATTTTTTTATATATTTCTAATATATCTCCAGTAACACGTCTTGGTTCCATTGTTTCTAAGTCAATATTTTTTTCTGCTTCTTCCTTAAGCATTTTTCTTCTTTGCAACATATTTGATCCAAATATAAAGATTGATATAACCATAATAATTAAAAAACTAGTAATTAAAATTATTTTAGTTTTATTTATAATTACATTCAATTTAATATTTGTAAATAATTTTGAAATTACATAAATAAAAATAATTAAACTGAATCCAAATAATCCTGTTCTCATTCCCGAGAAAAAACACAAATAAATTCCTGTTAATATTATTAAAATTGTTTTTTTATAATCTGTCAAATTAAAATTACTTAATAATACACACAAGGATAATAGTAAAACTGTACATAAACTATTTCCTGATTCAAAATATCCTTTATAACCAATTCCTTCTAAATAAGTAGAAGTTGAAGTTTTTGTTATAATTGAAAAAAATAAAGAAAAAATATAAATTATTAAAATTATATAAATTATTTTATTTATTTTTTGTTTATTTTTTATTAATTTATAAAATAAATATAAATTAATTATTAAAAAAGAATAATTAATTATATATTGAAATTCATTTTTTATATTTCCGTATGAGCTTTCATTATGTAATTTTTGAAAAATTATTAAATGTATTATTGAATAAATTATATAAATAAATATAATAATTATTTTTTGTTTTTTATTTTTTTCTTTAAAAAATAAAATTATAAAACATATGATAGGAATAATTGGTCTTATTATCGTGCTGGGAGAAAATGTAACTTTAAAATAATTTCTGAATAAAAAACTTACAATGTCTAATACTGGGCATAAAAGAATAAATAAACATATTAAATTTTCTAAAGTTATTTTTTTCTTCATATATTATTTCTCCTATTTTTAATTTTTAATTATTTTTTTATTATTTTATTTTTTTATTTTTATTAAATTTTATTTAACAAAAAACAATAAATTTTATAAGTAATTTTATTATTACTTCTTATATATAAATTTTTCAAATTAAATTTTTTTAATATTTTATTCTTTTTCCAATTTGGAAATCTATTATTTAATTTTTCCCAAGTTTCATTTAACGCTTTTTTTCTTTCCAATTTATTTTTTATTTTACACATTCTTTTTAATGAACTACACAATAAATATCTTGTATAAATATACTCTAATTCATTTTTATATTCTTCATAAATATTATTTTCTTTATAATAATTAATTACATTATCAAGAATCATAAAGATTTCTTTTGTTTTCACATTTTGTGTATTTGCAATTGATGTTTTCCTTTGTACATAATGTACAAAAGGTTTTTTTACAAAAGATACTTTATTTAAATACGGAACTAATTTATAACAAAATTCTATATCTTCGTATCTTAACCCTTCAGGGAATTCCAAATTTTCTTTTTCTATTATTTCTTTTTTTATTAATTTATTCCATGCAACAACTCTTACTTTTTCTATCATTTCATTTTTTGATAAATAAATCTTACCAATATCTTTTTTTACTTTATTAGGGTATTCCCATAAAAAATCACATTCAACCATATCAGCATTTTCTTTTTTGGCTTTTTCATACATTTCTTTATATGTATCTAATTCTATATAATCATCCCCATCAAGAAATGCTATATATTCTCCTGTTGCATACTTTAATCCATAATTTCTAGCACTTGAAAGTCCACCATTTTCTTTTTCTAAATATTTTATTTTATTATTGTATTTTGCCATATACTTGTCTATTACATCTTTTGATGAATCAGTTGAACCATCATTAACAATGATTATTTCAAGTTCATCAATAGTCTGATTTACTACTGATTCTAAACATTTGTCAATATAATTTTCTATATTATAAACTGGTATTATTACACTAACTTTCATTTATTATTCCTTTATTTTTTATTTTCTTCTTTTTTAAATTTACTATATATTATCCCTACTAAATATACGATTTCAGTAGCATTATTTTTAGCTATATCTTTTCCAAAAGCCTTTCCACTTACTGTAATAGATGCAACAAATGCACTTATTAAAAATTGAATATTGTTTGGTAAATTATATGTGTTTGAAATTTTAAATGCAATCATTGCACTTATAGCTCCACTCACGACACCACACACATCTCCTATAACATCAGCACAAATATTCGCAACTTTTGAGGAGTTTTTAATAAGCTTCAAAGATGCTTTTGCTCCTTTAGCTTTTTTAGTAGCTTTTGCATGTAGTTCTTCTTCTGGAGCAATTGTTACAGCCACTCCTAACATATCAAATAAAATTCCAACTAGCATTACAATTACTAAAATTATTATTGATAAAAAAATATTTAATTTTTCTACTCCATTATTAGAAATAAATGACACTATACCTGATAAAACAAATGTTAATAAAAAAGCTTGTATCACCCATTTCATATTAGAATTTTCATTTTTCTTTTTTTCTTGCAATTTGTATTATTTTATTAGCTTAAATTATGCTAACAATTCCTCCTTTTTTATTTTTTACAACAATTTTTATTTATTTTTTTAGGGCAGTTAAAAACCGCCCTATTATTTTAATTATTTAGATGGTAAAAATCTAAGTAAATTTTACGGTTTAGGTCTGGTCGAATTTCTCTGCTTTTTACTATTATATTACTACATAGCCGTTTCCATTTAAAAAAAGCATCTATTTTTAGCCACCAGATAGCCACTTAAATCCGTACCTTAATCCTTAAATTTTCTCATTCGTATCACGAATAAACATCCTAGAAGTTTTCCTTAACATATTTGTTTTATTGCTAGTCTCTTTTGCAAATGTAATTTCATATTCATAAAAATAATTCCAATACATTCACTCAAGACAGGCTACTCTATGCCTTTCGTGTCTTGGCACTCACATAGGTTTAACTTAAAAATTTTAATAAGTCTTGGCAAGATAAGGGATTTGACATATGCCACTACATCATACCCTTAACTTATTCTTCCTACTCACACACAAAACTGGCATTTTGCGCATAAACAAAAAGTCCTAAATATGCCCTTTAGTGGATTTTTAGCCCCACCCTCACAATAAATAATATGACTAGAATAATGCACCATCTTTAATAATTATATATTATTTTTTTAAATTTTTCAAATATAATACTTAATACCCTATATTTTTGCGTATTTCATTTTTTACTTCATTCATGTCTCTATCAGTTTTTACATTTATTACATGAATATTAGGGTATTTATTTTTTACTTCTTCAGCCATTTTTAAATATTCATTTTGTTGATCTATACTATTTTGTATAGAAAAACTAGAATTTTTAAAAGCTGCCTTTCCTTCTCTATTTAATCTCTCATTAAATACATTTTCATTTTCCACATATAATGTTATATAAAAAATTTCAAAATCTAATTTACTAAACTTTTCTAGTAACTCATTATATGCACTTGTAAATGAATATGCTTTTTTTCCTAATCTGCAATAATTTTCTTCTGAAAAAAATGTTCTATCAAAAAGTAAATTAATGCTCATGTTTTGAAGATTTTCTATATAATCTAATAACACTTCATACATATGTTTTGCCTTATAAAAACCCGATTCTGTATTGTCTGAAGTTCCACCCAATCTATATAAGTTTGTATAACTTAAAGTATGTCTTATATAGTCTGTGTATGTTGTTTTGCCAGTTCCTTGAGCTCCTTCTACTACTATTAATTTTGAATTTGCCATTTTTTGTTTCCTTTTCTTATTTCATATATTTTAAAAGGATTATACTATTAACAAATATAAAATTCAAGTAGTAAAAAAATTAAATTTTAATACATATAATCTTGCGGATTTATAGGTTCCCCATTTATTCTTATTTCGAAATGTAAATGTGGTCCTGTTGAATTTCCTGTAGATCCAACTGCAGCAATTTCATCTCCTGCTAAAATATTTTGACCTTCTGTTACAAAGATATTACTACAATGTCCATACCACGTTTCAACACCATTTTCATGCATTATTTTTACTAAATTACCATATGAACCGCTTTTTCCAGCAAATGTTACTATTCCTGTTGAAACAGACTTTATTGGTGTTCCCCAGTCACAAGCTATATCTAGACCTGTATGTGTGGATCTTCTTAAAGAACTAGATTCTCCATATCTTGATGTAATTCTTCCATTCACTGGTAAATAAGAAAAATTCACTTCATTAATTACTGCAATTGCATTATTTTTTTCTTCTATTTTACTTGCTGCAACTTCTATTATATCTGTAGCCTTTTCTAAAGTATCAGTACCTATATTCTCTATATCTTCAGTATATTTTTCATTTATTTGAAAATCTAATTCACTATCATAATAATATTTACTTTTCATTTCATCAACTATTTCATATGCTTCTTCTAATTCATCTACATAAGCCTTAGTTTCATTGTTTAATGCTACTTCGTAATATTTATACATTATTGTACTATATTTAGATTTTATCTCATCTAAAACTTTCTCATCATCTATAGTTTCTGCTCTAGGTATAAAATTAATTTTATATTCAGGTTCATTTTCTAATGTAATATATGCTATATTTTCTTCTTTATTATCAATTATTGTATCTTCAATCAATTTATCAAATTTATTTATGCTGTCTACATATCCTATAGTTTTTCCATCAATTATCACTCGATATGCTAATTTAAACTTTATAAATAACATTATTAATATCAATAAAAAAAATATAAATATTGTTTTAATAATTTTCGAAATTTCTTTTTTACGCGATATTCTTTCTGTTTTTAAAATAAATGTCACTCTCCTTTTTATTATTTTTAGCAAAACGTTTATTATTATACCACATATTAATTTTTTTTGCAAATTTTACATAATTTTTAGAGTTTTTTTTATATTTATATAGGCTTTTTCTTATGTCAACCTGTTCTTTCAACACATTGACATTTTCGCTATTTTTTGGTATAATTATTATGTTTAGCTGATTCAGCTATTCGGGATTTTCTTACTAAAATATGAAAGAGGTGATTTGAAGTCTAAGTTGTAACTCAAAGGCAAAATCCGACCGACTATTGAAAGGGGTGATTCCCTTGCAGAAGTAACCTCAAATACGGAACATTGATAAACACATAACAAGATTGGAGTTGAATCATGTGAGTAGTTTGATGCTATTCGTACTGGCTGCTGCGGCTCTCGGAACATTCTACGCAATGTACAACTTCTTCAAGGTCGAATCTCTTGACGAAGGTACTGCAGATATGTCCGAAATCGCATCCGCAATTCGCGTTGGAGCTAGCACCTTTCTCTTCAGTGAGTATAAAGTGCTAATCGTCGTCGTAGGAATCTTGGCTCTTTGTTTCGGTGTACTCCTCTCTGTTTCATGTGCGGTTGCCTTTCTTACAGGCACTGTAATGAGCGGACTGGCTGGCTTTGTCGGCATGAAAATGGCGACATATGCCAATGTTAGAGTCACCAACATGGCTAGGAGAAGCAAGCACATTGGCAAAACCCTGAAGGTTGCACTTCGTGGTGGTTCTGTCATGGGACTCTGTGTCGCAAGCTTTGCTCTCATCGGACTGGTTTTAGTCTATGCCACGTACAAAGATCAACTTTCCGTAATGGAAGCAATACCGAACTGGTGTGGAATTTCTTTCGTCCCATTCTCAATGACTCTCTCATCCTATGCCCTTGGCTGTTCCATCATTGCGATGTTCAATCGTGTTGGTGGTGGTATTTATACCAAAGCAGCTGACATGGGTGCAGACCTTGTTGGGAAAACGGAAGAAAATATCCCCGAAGACGACCCTCGGAATCCTGCCGTAATCGCAGATTGTGTTGGAGACAATGTCGGTGATACCGCCGGACTTGGATCTGACCTTCTTGAAAGCTACATGGGTGCAATTGTAAGCGCTATGGTGCTTGCGATACATCTGTTCATAAGCTTCGCTGCGAAGAGCAAAGGATTCTCCATAGAGCTGTTGGAAAAGCTCTATCTGTATCCAGTGGTTTTTTGTGCTTTCGGTTTGATCTCCTGTATTGTAGGGCTCGGTTACGTGCTTTCCAAGGGAGATAGTTCCGATCCGCACAAAGAACTCAACTTCGCTACTTGGCTTTCTGCTGGACTCACAATTGTGTTGAACTTCGCGTTCACGCTTTTCTACTTCAATGGTCAAAACTTTAGTGAGCTTCCATTTAAGCTGGGTAGTCTCTCTCCTTGGGCATCAAGTGTGATTGGCGTCGTTGCGGGTATCATAATTGGCATGATTGCCGAATATTATACCTCATATGATTACAAGCCCACTAAAAAGATTGCACTCTTCTCCAAAGAAGGTTCTGCAATCACGATTGTTCAAGGATTGGCTGTTGGTATGGAATCTACGATGCTCTCTCTGATTGTCCTCGGTGGTTCACTCATGGTAGCTTATTTCTTCAGTGGTATTTATGGCACTGCCATGGCTGCTGTCGGAATGCTCAGTTTCGTGGCTATCACTGTATCTGTTGATACATATGGTCCGATTTCTGATAATGCCGGAGGAATTGCCGAAATGGCCAAACTTGACCATGACGTTAGAGAAATAACCGACAAGCTCGACTCTGTTGGCAACACAACAGCTGCTATCGGAAAGGGATTTGCAATCGGTTCTGCGGCTTTTGCTGCAGTTTCGCTTATGATCTCGTTCTTGTATAGCTTCACTCCTGTTGATGTGGAAGTTAGTCTGAATTTGATGAATCCTGTAACTCTTGCAGGGACTTTGATCGGTGCAGCCATCTCGTATTTCTTCTCCGGTCTCCTAATCGAAGCTGTTAGCAGCTCCGCAAAGAGAATGGTTGAAGAAGTGAGAAGGCAGTTCCGTGAAATTCCCGGCTTGCGTGAAGGTAATTCCAAGCCAGACTACAAGCGTTGCATTCAGATTGCAACAAATGGAGCCTTAGCGGAGATGAAACTCCCCGCCCTGATTTCCATTCTAGTTCCGATAGTCTCTGGATTTATCCTCGGACCGAACTTCGTCTCGGGAATACTTATTGGATCTACCATTTCCGCCATTATGCTTGCCATTTTCTGTGGCAATGCTGGTGGTGCTTGGGACAATTCCAAAAAGTATATCGAGTCTCAGGGAAAGAAAGGCTCTTCTGCACATGTTGCGGCTGTCGTCGGTGACACCGTTGGAGATCCTCTGAAAGATACCGTCGGACCTTCTCTTGACATCTTGATAAAGATTATGAGCACCATTTCTTTGATTGGTGTGTCAATCTTTAGCAAGTACAACTTGCTCGACTTCATCTCTCGACTTTTCAAGTAAGAACTGCGCGACTTGAGCTCAAAACACGCAGAAAAATCCAACCGGAGGGGGACAATTCCCCTCCGGTTTCCTTTTCTCTTTATTATTATAAAAATTTATTCTGTAACTTTCAATTGTTCTTTTAATTCATCTAAATTGTCACTAGAACCAATTAATGTTAAATTTTCTCTTGGTATTCCCATAAAGCAATCAGCATAACTATCTGGATTTGCATTGACTTCTATTGTTCCATTAAATGAATTACAATTTTTAAACGCTCTATCCATACTTTTTACACTAGCTGGTATCTCTTTAGGAGGATTTACTAATTTGTGGCAATTATAAAATGCATCAGTCAAATTTTCAACTTTATTTGGAATAGTAGTCGGACCTTTAACCGCCATTTGACAATTTGTAAAAGCATTTTTGAGTGTTATAGCATTTTTAGGAATCTCTGGTATACTTAAAATATGATCACATCCAAAAAATGCACCAGTCAAATCAGTCACAGAGTCTGGTAAAGATTTTACATTTTTTAAAGAAGTATCATCCTGAAAAGTTCCAATCATGTTTTTAACATTTTTTCCAATATTAGGCATATTTTCAAGAGAACTACAATTTGAAAAAGTATAATTTATAGTTTCAACACTATTTGGAACATCACAAGCTTCAGTTAATTTTTCACAATAATAAAAAGCTACTGACATTCTAACAACTGTACTAGGAATAGGTGGTGCCTTAACAATATCTAATTTATAAAATGTATGTACCAAACTTGTAACAGGTCTAAAGTTCTTTTCTTTATCTATACTAATATACATTGGAATTACACCAATGATTGTACCATCTTCATTTAAATTTCCTAAATATCCACTACTTCTCCCTTCACTTGAACCTTGTAGAGCAATTTCATCATTTAATCCTATTGAACCATCTTCTAATAAAGTATATTCCCATAAATCCATATTAACTTGTTCTCCAAATGCACCTATTCCTATTATATCTTTGCTTACTATCTGTTGTTCATCTGGAGCTTTAGCGTTTTTAAAAATTTCTTCTAAATCTATTAATTTCACCTTTTCATTAGAAATAATATATTTTCTATTTTCCTCTAAAAGCTCTAATAAAAAAGTTCCATTAGAATTATCAACTAAATTTATATTTTTTTCATCAAACAATTTTACTAATTCATCTTTTAAGTTTTCTTTTGTTAGTTCATTATATAAATTTTCTTTTGTTAGTGCTTCAGCTACAGCAAATTCAATTTGTTCTTGTTCTGTAGCAATTTCTGTTTTTATTTTAGCTTCTTCTGCTCTTTTTAGTATTCCATTTTGTCCTGTTAACATTTGTATTGATATTCCTGCTAATATTAATAGCACTATTATTGTTACCACTAATGCTATTAATGTTATTCCTTTTTTACTTGTTACTTTACACTTTTCTCTTGTAATTATTGATTTTATCATTTTTCTTTCTCCTTTGATACTTTCGCAGAATTATCTATTCTGCGAAAATTTAATAAAGGAATATTTACTTTATTCATAGACTATTCAAAGATTTATATTAATTAAAATACTTTTTTATAGAAATATATTTTTTTATATTTTTTTTTGTAAAAACTATTGTAAAATAAATATTTTATTGATATCATTAATAAAAGAAAAATTCGCAGAATAGATAATTCTGCGAATTTTTTTTATATACAATCATAACCGCACATTTTACGTGCGGTTATGATTATATTAATTCATTGTAAAAGAGTATCTGAATTATAAAATATGTCTAATACTAAAAAAACATATTTGAAAAATGTAAATTTAATTTTAAACTTGCCATTTTAAAATTGGATACCCATTATTTATATTATTTGTATCTTCCACCCAAATAGGGTTATCATTACCAGTATTTAAAAGTGTAACACCAGCCTGACCAGAAAGTTCCTTGTTTGTTTTTTTCTCGTAACCTGTATCTGTTATTAACGAATTTGAATTATGTGTTGTTATTAAGCCATCTAAACTATATGTTTTTTCAACAACACAAGAAGATGATCCATCTTTAAACCCAACTACTCCACCAATATTAAGCCCTCTACTAGAAGAAGTTGATGTTTCTTCTATTTTTCCAATATTATACACGTTTTTTATACTATTTGCTGTTTGTCCAATAATGCCTGTTATACCTCCAACGTATCCGCTAACATTAGTACCAATAGCAAGTTTTCCTGTATTATAACAATTTTCAACAACTGAATTAATATCCATAGCTCCACAAACTCCTCCAACTCTTAATGCTCCAGAAAGATTACTCTCAATTGTTATATTTGTACTATTAATACAACCTTTAATTTCTCCATTTAACGCCCCAACAAGTCCACCAACATTAAAAGCATATCCTATAATATTTGCTGTTAAGTTACCACCAACTTTACAATCTTCAATAAAACCATCTCCAACATCCTTCATCCCAACTACTCCACATAAAAAGCCTACTGCAGCAAACTGATTTGACGTTTTTAAATTTATAGATGAATTTGAAATAAGGTTTAAATTTTTAATTGTACCGAAATTAATTGTAAAGAAACCTATGTCTCCATTAACATCTTCTTCTAATTCTAAATTCTTGCTTATACTTAGATTTATTATACTATGCTTTTTTCCATCAAATGTTCCTTTAAAATATTTTTGATAAGAAGTTTCATTTTTACGACCTAATTGTCCAATTGGAATAAAACCATTTTTATCAATTTCCTCTTTAATTTTTCCAGTGTATCCATACTTGCTATAATCTTCACAATTTGGGTCAACGTAACTATTACTTGAAGAAAAGTTTAAATCTGTTGCAAGCTCAACATATTTTCCTTCATAATTTTCAATACCTTCTCTTACTTGATATGAGAAAAATACTAAATCCTCAATACTTTCTATTAAAAATGGGTCTTCTTCAGAACCAGTTCCAGAAAGAAATGCTGGATGCTCGTCTTTTACTTTATTAACATTAATTTCTTGACCAGTTTTTGTTAATTGATATTCATTACCACTTTCTTTAATTTTAATAGTAAAAGAACCATCTGGATTTTCAACAGCAGTTGCTTCATTATTACCAAAATAAGAATTTAGACTTGTTTGTAAACTATCTAGTGTAAATTCACTATATAAACTTTCTGGAGTAAAAGCTGATGTTACTGAAAAATCCAAAAATTCCTTTTCTTTTGCTAAATCTGTTTTTATTTTTGCTTCTTCTGCCCTTTTTAGTATTCCATTTTGTCCTGTTAACATTTGTATTGATATTCCCGCTAATATTAATAGCACTATTATTGTTACCACTAATGCTATTAATGTTATTCCTTTTTTACTTGTTACTTTACACTTTTCTCTTGTAACTATTGATTTTATCATTTTTCTTTCTCCTTTGATATTTTCGCAGAATTAAATATTCTACGAAAATTCATTAGAGAAATATTACTTCATTTATAGACTATTCAAAGATTTATATTAATTAAAATACTTTTTTATAAAAAGGTAATTTTTTATATTTTTTTTGTAAAAACTATTGTAAAACAAATCTTTTATTGATATTATATTAATATAAAACTTTCGTAGAATATTTAATTCTGCGAAATTTTTTATAAATATCTATTAAAATCTTAAATTTACCTCTTTATCATTTGTTAGATATAAGCAATAATTGCGTCAAAAATCATAAAAAAAATTATGAAATTATACACAATATATTATAACTTCATAATCTTTTATTTTTATTAAAATTCTATTTTTTCTTTAATCCAATTTTCTACTTCATCAATTGGAATACGAATTTGTTCCATTGTATCTCTATCTCTTATAGTAACTTTTCCATCTTCTAATGTATCAAAGTCAATTGTTAAACAATAAGGCGTTCCAATTTCATCTTCTCTTCTATATCTTTTTCCTATAGAGCCTGCTTCATCATAATCACACATAAATGATTTTGATAATTTATCATATATTTCAGTAGCTTTTTCTGATAGCTTTTTAGATAATGGTAATACTGCAACTTTATAAGGAGCAAGTGCTGGATGAAGGTGTAATATAGTTCTAATATCATCTTTTTCTATTTCTTGTTCTTCATAACCATTACATAAGAACATTAAGAATAGTCTATCTACACCTACGGAAGGCTCTATTACAAATGGTACATACTTTTCACCAGTATCTGGATCTTGATATGTTAAATCTTGTTTTGTTGCTTCCATATGTCGTGATAAATCATAGTTTGTTCTATCAGCAATACCCCAAAGTTCTCCCCATCCAAATGGGAAATAATATTCTATATCAGCCGTAGCTCTACTATAAAATGAAAGTTCTTCTTTAGAGTGATTTCTAAATCTTAAGTCTTCTTTTTTAGCACCTAATGATATTAAAAATTCCATACAAGCTTTTTTCCAATATTCATGCCATTCTAAATCTGTATCAGGCTTACAGAAAAACTCCATTTCCATTTGTTCAAATTCACGCATTCTAAAAATAAAATTACCAGGTGTAATTTCATTTCTAAAAGCTTTACCTTGTTGGCAAATTCCCATAGGAATTTTTTTTCTAGTAGTCCTTATAACATTTTTAAAATTTACAAATATTCCTTGTGCTGTTTCAGGTCTTAAATATATTTCTGATTTCGCATCTTCTGTTACACCTTGAAAAGTTTTAAACATTAAATTAAATTTTCTAATACTTGTATAGTCTAATTTACCACAATTAGGGCAAACAATGTTATTTTCATTTATGTATTTAATAGTTTCTTCATCTGACCATCCATCTGCAATAACATCTTTTCCATTTTTTGCAGCCCATTCCTCAATCAATTTATCTGCTCTATGTCTTGTCTTACAAGATTTACAATCTATTAAAGGATCTGAAAAGCTTGCCACATGTCCTGTTGTAACCCAAACTTCTGGATTCATTAATATAGCTGAATCTAATGCTACATTATATTTATTTTCTTGAACCATTTTTTTCATCCAAGCTTTTTTTATATTATTTTTCAATTCCACACCTATAGGTCCATAATCCCATGTATTTGAAAGTCCACCATATATTTCCGAGTTTGGATATATATATCCTCTTGATTTACATAAGTTTACTATTTTGTCCATTGAATCTAACATTTCTACATTTACCTCCGTTTTTGCTTTTAGTCACATACTAAAAAGTTTATCACAATTTTTATATCATATCAAGAATTTACTATATATTTTTAATATTTTATGCTTAAATGTATCTTTTTTATTATTTGCTTTAAATTTCTTGGTTTTATATATCTAGAGATGTTTCTTGCTTTAAGTTCTTTTTCAAAAAAAGTTTTATTTTCATCATTTAAATCCTTTATAGTAGCAAGTAACGAATTAGTAGCAAATATTGCAACATTTTCTTTTGTAAAATTTCTGATATTCATGCAACCTACTTTTTTTAACAAATTATCAAAATGGTTTAATTTATCTTTTAATTTAATTCTAGTCTTATCCTTATTTAAAGTTCTCATAATGCTATTTTTGCTCTGAACATAATAGTATTCATATTTATCAATAGTCACAAAATTTTTTGCTTTAAGAATAATAAGAGGCATAATAGCAAAATCTTCATGATATGTACCTTTAGGAAATTCCAGCATTATATTCTTTTTTATCGCATAATTCCATAAACAATCAATCAAAATATCTTTTCCAAATAAAAGATTAAATCCTTCTTCTCCTTTTGTTTTATCAAAATGAACCACATCAGGTCTAGATAATTCATTTTGATTTTCATCTACCAATACTGCCTGCCATTTTATTAAATCAACACCATCATTTATATATGGTTCTATGTCATTTAAAAGAGTATCAGATATGTAATCATCACAATCGACAAAAATTATATAATCTCCTTTAGCTTTTGATACTCCATAGTTTCTTGTATCTGCAACTCCTGTATTTTTCTTAATATAATAATTTATTTTCTCATTTTTTTGAAATTTTTTCATAATGTCATCTAAATGATCTTTTGACCCATCATTTATTACTACAACTTCATAATCAAGATTACTTTGTTTTTGATTTAAAATCGAATTAATAGCTCTTTCTATTGTTTTTTCAGCATTATATGCTGGTATTATAAAACTTATCATATTTACTCCTATTTAAAAATTTCTTCTAAATTATTTAAAATTTTATCATTATAAACTTTCGGATCAAATTTTTGAACACTAAATCCGTGATCTAAGAAATCTTTCATTCCGTTATAAATTCCTTCGATTGTCTTTGGTACTACAATTCCATACTTTTTATCGATTGCCTCTTTACTATCTGACACATCTGTTGCAATAATAGGTTTTTCTAATATCATACTTTCTAAAAAAACAACTGGGTATCCTTCAAAATCAGAAGATAAAATCAAACAATCACTATTTTTTAAATATGGATATGGATTTTTTTTCGATCCTAAAAACTCAATGTTGTTTACTCCTTCTGCTTTTTTCATTATATCTTCTGTATCTTGTCCATTTCCTACGAATATTACTTTAAATATGTATCCTTCATTATTTAATCTTTTAG
The DNA here is from genome assembly GCA_947632585.1 of uncultured Clostridia bacterium. GTDB lineage: Bacteria > Bacillota > Clostridia > TANB77 > CAG-508 > CAG-269. The sequence goes on along the minus strand of CANRPS010000002.1, from coordinate 55,843 downwards.
TAGCTTCAATTATTCTATTTAATTTCTTCTGTTTCTCATCATGTCTTCCCAAATTTATAAATGTTATAGTATTTTCTTTAAAATCATAATCTGAAACTTCTTCTTTAGATAAGTTAATAATTTTTTGGTAGTCTACTAAATTATTGCAAACTTTACACTTTTCAGATAAATCTTTAAACTGACCTAAAAAGATTTTTCTATCATTTTCTGAAACAAATATGATTTTTTTATACTCATTAACTTTTAATTTGTTAAAGAATTCCTTATACTTCATAATATTGTTTTCATAAAAATTCATATAATCATTATGTACCCATAAAATATTGTTTTGACTTGCTACTCTTGCACAGAATGAAGCTGGGAAACTATATGTTGCATAACATACTGAATAATCAAATTTATTTTTATACTTTATCTTAAACATTTGTTGTTTTATAAAATTATTCATTTTTCTTACTAATTTATTTTTATTATTATTGGGCTTGTAAGTAATTATTTTTATATTTTCTGGGATATCTTTTGTAAATATCCCTTCATTTTTTTCTAAAACCAATGTAATTTCATATTTATTATTGATATTTTTTAATAATGTTACAAGAGCTGTTTCAATACCTCCTACTTCTAACGAATATGCGGAAAATAATATTTTTTTCATATAATACCCACCTTTTCTTAATTATTACTTCTTTCAAAAGCTATATTTATATTATCATTTTTATAACCTTTTTTTAATAAAAAATTTTTTATTTGTAACTCATCCATATCTTTTTTCTTTTTTATTATAATGTTCATAGCAGATTTTATTTCATATTCTATAAGTTCTTCTTTATTAGTATAAAAATAATTTTCTATCAATGATATGTCTAAACCCTTGCCTAATAATTTATACTTTAATTCGGTTAATGATAGATTTTTTAAAATTTTAAAATTATTTGTAGCTTTTTGAATATATTCTTCATCATTAATATAATTTGTTTGTTTTAAATATTCTATTATATCTTGAAGCATATTTTCTTCTATACAATTTTGAAATTTAATTTTGACCTCATTTTCAGTTCGTCTTTTATAGATTATATATTTCAAAACTTTAGTTTTTGCCTCATCAAATTCTTCTGGCGAATACATGATTTCCTCCTTTGAATATTTGCATTTTACCATAAATATACTATTTTTACAATATATTTTTGTTCTTATGTTTATTTTTTGTTTAAATTAAATATTTTTTTAAAAAAATATAGACAAATTGTTTATTTTTATGTTATTATAATGATATTAATATCAAAGGAAAAAGTCTTAAAGGAGGGGCATTATGTCAAAATTATTAAAAATATTTATAATATTTGTTATAACATTAATATTTTCATTTAGTTTTTGTTATGGTATTGATTTAAACTTAACAGATAATTCATCTAATAATAGTATTACTTCTAACACTAATACCAACTCTAATACTTCAAATACTATTGAAAATACTTCTACAAATAATTCTATAAGTAATTCAATGAATAATTCTGAAAATAACACATCTAATTCTTCTGATTCAGATTTATTTGGAATATCAGATTCTAGTTCACAAAGTACTTCTAATTCAGGTACTTCACAGGTTGCATCAACTAGTTCCACAAGTTCAGGTACTTCAACTATAACTAACATTATAAACATTGCTTTAATAGTAATTGGTATTTTATTAATATTTTTAGCAATAGCTATTTTGATAAGATTAAGTAATCGTTAATTAAACTACACACTTTAATATTAGAATATTCTAATATTAAAGTGTTTTTTTTGAATTTTTTTCATAGTATATTTTGTGCATTTTTTTTAATAATATTAGTAAGTTTATTTTTAAACTTAATTTTTTAGGAGGATATTAAAATGCACAAAAAAATAATATTTAGTTTAACTTTATTCTTACTTTTAGTTTTTACAATTAGTTGTTCATTCGCATCACAAGATAATTCTGGAATACATGATGCTGTAAATGGTGTAAGAAATATGGTAGGTGACGCTGAAAATGGTGTTGAAGACGCTGCAAGAGATATATCTAATGCTTCTAAAGATGCAACAGAAAACATGGAAAATGGTACTTCTAATGATATGACTTCTCAAAGCAAAGATAATTCAAATGGTATGGTAGAAAATAGTACAACTGAATCTAGTAATTACACATCTGAAAGAACTTCAGCTACAACTGATGGAAACTTATTAGGTATGAATTCAACTACATGGATTTGGCTAATTATGGCTGTACTTGCAATCGCAATAATTGCACTAGTATACTATTATACTACTAATATGAATTCTAAACACTATGATGATGAACAATAAAAATCTAAAAAATCTAGAAGGAAATATATTCATTTAAATAATTTCCTCCTAGATTTTTCTATATAATATTTTTCTTTTCTTTATTTTTTATTGTATTTTTTATATAATTTGATATTGTATTTTCATCAAGTCCATATTTTTTTTCTAATTCGGGAATACTTCCATGCTCAACAAATATATCTGGGTATCCAAAACTTTTTATGCTAACATTTTGTATATTTTTTTCTGCAATTAAAGATTTAACTTCAGAACCAAGACCACCTATTAAAGTGTTATCTTCCAATGTAATTACAAACCTTGTTTTGTTTATTGATTTTAAAATTGTGCTACTATCAAAAGGTTTTAAAAATCTAGCATTTATTACTTCAGCTTTTATTTCATTTTTATATAAGCTTTTAGAAATTTTCATGGCTTTTGAAACCTGATTTCCTATTGCTATAATAGTTACATCATTTCCATAACTTAATATTTCTGCTTTTTTATCTTGTAAATAAAAATATTTTTTAAATTTTTCTTCACCTTCTGATCCTCTAGGATATCTTATAACAACTGGCGCTTTTAATTTCACGGCAAATTCCATCATGTTTTCTAATTCTTTAAAATCTTTTGGTGCCATTATATTTATATTTGGAATCAGTTTAAAAAAGGATAAATCAAATATTCCCTGATGTGTCTCTCCATCTTCACCCACGATTCCAGCTCTGTCAACACACATTATGACTGGCAAATTTTGTATACATATGTCATGAATAACCTGATCATATGCCCTTTGATAAAATGATGAATATATTGGAACAAAAGGTATCATTCCCTCTTTTGCAAGTCCTGCCGCAAATGTTAAAGCATGTTGCTCTGCTATTCCTACATCAAAAAATCTTTCAGGAAATTCTTTTGAAAATTCTTTAAGTCCAGTTCCATCTTTCATTGCAGCCGTAATTGCTACTATATTTTTATTTTTTCTTGCTAGTTTTAGTAGTTTATCTCCAAAAGCCTTTGAATAATCTTTTTTCTTTTGTTTTAAAGGTTCTCCTGTTTCTATATTAAAACTAGAAGTAGCATGAAATCTATCAGGTTTTTCTTCCGCAGGAATATATCCTTTACCTTTTTTTGTTAATACATGTATCAATACTGGCTCTTCTAATTCTTTTGCTCTTTTAAAAATAAGTTCCATATCTTCCATATTATGGCCATCAATTGGTCCTAAATATTTAAATCCAATATCTTCAAAAAACATTTTAGGAATAATTAGTTGCTTAATACTTCTTTTTATTCGTCTTATACTTTTTATTAAAAATGTACCTATAATAGGAATTTTATCTAATATTTTTTTACCAGATTTGTTCGAAAGAGTATATGTCTTTCTTGCTCTTAATTTACTTAAAAGCATATTAATTCCACCTATATTTTTTGATATACTCATTTCATTATCATTTAAAACAACAATAACATTAGTTGCTGTACTTCCAATATGATTTAGTGCTTCTAATGCCATACCACCAGTTAAAGCTCCATCTCCTATTACCGCAACCACCGAATGCTTTTCATTCCTTAAATCTCTAGCTTTTGCCATTCCCATAGCAGCAGAAACCGAAGTACTACTATGTCCTGTATTAAAACAATCCGTTTCAGATTCCTTGGTTTTAGGGAATCCAGCAATTGACCCAAATTTTCTTATATGTTTTAGTTCTTCTTTTCTTCCATTTAAAATTTTATGAACATAGCTTTGATGTCCCACATCCCATATTATTTTATCTTTATTTACATCAAATACACTTTCTAAAGCAATAGTTAATTCTACTGCGCCTAAATTTGAAGCTAAATGTCCTCCATTAACTGATACTACTTCTATTATGTATTTTCTTATATCTTCTGCTAATTCCTGTTTTTCCTTTATATTAAGGTTTTTTAAATCTTTTGTGTCATTAACTTTCTCTAACATAATTTAATCACCTTTTATATATATTTGTTTATTTTTATTACATACCTTCCTTTTCTTGTATTACCAGATATTTCTGTAAATTCAAATCTACCTTTTCCTCTAATTGTTATTATATCTCCTGCCTTAACTTGCTTAGATGGTTTTGTTTCATTTTTAAAATTCAAAAAGACTCTTTCTTGTTCAAGTATTTCTATAGCCTTTGTCCTTGATGTTCTAGCTAAAGATGCTACTATATTATCTAGTCTAAGAGATGCCACTATTTCACTTATCTCTATTTTTTCAATCTTAATTTCATCTATGTCTTCTATGCTTTTTATTTCAATTTCACAAGATTTAAATCTTGTAAGAGAATCTATATTTTGCATTAAAAATTTTTGTATTTCATTTTTTATGATAATTTCTGCACCTTTATGTTTTACAGAGATGTCTCCAATTTTTTCTCGTTCTATTCCCAGCTTCATTATACCACCTAAATACACTTTATGATCATAATCTTCTGTCAAATCAAGTGGTAATTTTATTTTTATTACGCTAATCATTTTAGAATGATTTTTTCTTACCATTTCTTCAGTTAATTTTTCTGGATAAATTATTAAAATTTTTCTTTCTGCTTCTCCTACTCCACCAAAAAAATAGTATCTTTCAACTTTTATTTTTTTCAAAAAGTTATTTACTAATTCCTGTTCATATAAATTTAAAAAGTCTGTATATTCTATTTTATTTTTAGTTTTTGTCATTTCTAGCTTGTCCAATACTTTTGCTAACAATATTTTATCTTCATAATTTTTATAGTCAGATAGTAACTCCTGTTTGTTCATTATTTCCTCCAAATTTTACTAACTTATTATATTTTACTACAAAAATGCGAAATAAGCAAATATATTCACTCATTTCGCATTTTTTTCTATGTTTTATCTTCCATACCCAAAGCTTGTAAATAAAAGTAAAAATATAATTATAAAAAATAATATTTCGCTGTCTCCCCCAAATATTCCACAGCTATTATTGCAGCAACGATTGTTTTGGAAATTTCCATTATTTTCTGGCATACAGATTTCCTCCTTTTTATTTTTACATTATATTATTCACTATTTATAAAATGTGTTACATTTTTTTCAAAAAAAATGAACTATATTTTTCAATATAGTTCATTTTATATTATTTATTATTCGTCTTTCTTAAGAATGCCATTTCTTATAACAATAAGTCCTATTGCTAATATAACTAATGCTATAGCTCCAACTACATAGTATGTAGGTCTTCTATCTTCACCAGTGTCTGGTGTTACGATTAATCTTGTCTTAGAATAATCTTGCCAAATATATAATGTTCTTAAGTTTTCACTATAATCTAGTTTCATCTTAGTAATCTTAGCATTATTATCATATATTAAGTCCATATCTTCTTGGAAAATTCCGCCTACTGTGTAATCAATTTGAGTTACACCTCCTGCTTCAATTCCAGTCCATTCTGTAAAGATTAATCTGTTTCCTTCTTCATCAGCTGTTACCCTTACTTCACTAGTTTCAGAATGTTTTCCTCCATCTCTAGACTCTTCTGGGTGTTCTACGTTTTCTACTACTATATCATCTAATAAATCATAATCATTATCAAGGATGTCTATTACTTCTGTTACTGTCTTTCTAGTTAAATATGCATTTCCTGTTATTTTATCTCCATACTTGAAGTAATAACCATAATGTGCATCTTCACGATTTTCTATATAATCTTTTACAGAAGTATTTGTTATATAAATTCTATATGTTGTTTGAAGTGCTGTACCAAAAATATCTTCTAGTGGCATTTCAATTCTTACATATTTACTTCCCTCTGATAAGTCGTCTAATGCCGTTACATAATTTAATGCTGTTCTAGGATCGTCTTGTACTAATGATGTTCCTGCACTATTTGTTAATTTAACATTTGATATGATTTTATCTAATGTTATTGTAGTTTCAGTAGTTTTTATTAAACCAAAGTTGAATTTTCTATATTCTGGATTGTGTCCATATCCATGTGTTGATAAATCTACATTGTTTCTGTCTGCTATATCATTTTCTATTGTAATACTGAAATATGGTGAATAGCTTTCCATTATTGGGAATGGATCAACTATATTTCCATCTTCATCTCTTACTATTGTTTTTCCATCTTCTGTACTATATTCATAGGTTTCGAATTTACTTCTCATTTCCAAATCATCTGTTACCACGTTATATTGTAAATCTGGAGTATTATTATACAAATATTTATACCATTCTATAATTCTTTGTATATTTTGAATATCTTCGCCTAAACCATTTGAATAATTTCTAGTTTTTACTGCATTGTTATAAATATTAGTGTTTTCTATCATTGTTTCTCGTGCTGTTTCTTCAGCATTTTGTATCAATCTTCCTGCTTCATTAGTGTTAATAATTGTTGATTTATAATCATTTGCAGTTATTTTTGTTCCATCAGGATTCATTATTACTTGGTCTCCATTAGAATATGTAAATCTCAATTTATATACTCCTGGAGTAACTCCTAAGAATTCATAATATCCTTCTGGATTTGTTGTTGTAATTGCTTTTGTAATCATATATCCTTTTTCAATTTTATCTTGAACTTTTTCTGCTGTTGTATCACCAGGTCTTTGATATAAGATAGCATTTTCATTTGATGAAGCATTAAGTAATTCTACTTTTACTTCCTGTCCTCTGTTGCCTTCTTCATTATCCATTAATCCATTTCCTAAGTTTGTATTATCTTCTGCACTTTCTTCAGTTTTAATATCTTCAAATACAGTACCTGATATAACTCTCTCTTCTCCTAATGAGAATAATATTCCTAATGCTCCTGCATCTTCAGGATAATCTAAAGATCTGTGTAAGAATTCATCTCCTGTAGTTTCATTGTGGTCTACTTCTCTACTATCTTTATAATATGTTGCACTACCTTCTTTTTCATCTCTTGTCCATACATTATCTGTTCTTGTATATACATGGTGTCCTATAGAATGAGCAACAGATACTGCATAAGAGTCTTCTCCTTCAGGTATTGTTCCTGCTAATATATCTTTTAAGAATTGTTCTTGTACTTTAAATTGTACATAAACACTTTCTGTTTCTCCTGGTTTTATACCATCACTTAATTTATCTCCTGATATTACACTACCATCATCATCTATTCTATAATTTGCTAAATTATCTTCTGATTTTTCCCAGAATCCGAAATATTGTGATCCTTGCCAGTTTGCATCTCCTGTATGGTCTGTAGATATCTCATATTTGTATGAGTTAAATGTGTTTGTAAGTGATGTTAGATATAATCTAACTTCGTCATAAATGTCTTCTAATTTTGTAGTAGTTGAGTTTGTAACATTTATCTTATATACAACATACATTTGTATACCATTTTCTCTTCCTTCAACTGTATATGCTATATCTGATGGATATACTTTTGCTCCATAATGTTTAGCTCCTGTTTGTCTATATGTTACTGGAACCATACTAGAATCTATTGTTCCTGTTGTTCCATCTACATAATCGTAAGTATAAGTATAACCATTTACTGATACCTTACTATATTGAAGTGATTCTAAGATACTATATGTTGGTGGTATTTTTTCCCATAATCCTAAATTAATATTTTCTACTGTAAAGTTATCTACATTATAATAACCAGTTAATCCTAATTCAGGTAAAGTAAAGTTTTCATTGTCCCATCTAAATTCTATTATATCTAAAGGTGTCATTCCTGTTGTTGCTTTTTGTTTTGTAACCGCAATTCCTGGGCAATTACCTTCTACACCTGTTAAGTTTCTGTCATCTAATTCTCTTTCTTCTAATAAATATTCTTTAGCTTTTGAATTTTCTTTAACTTGAGCAGCTCCTCCAACAAATGGATCTACACATACATATTTTTGGTTATCATATATAAACTCTACAAATGCATTTGTTAAATCCCAATAATATATATCAGATTTGAATTTATCTTCTGTATTATTTATTTTCTTGTCTATACTCCAATATCCATTTCCATCTGTTATTGTTGTTGCCATTAAGTTTCCAGCTTCATCTTTTAAGTTAACTGTTATTCCTGGATCTATAGCTGTATCTTTATGTGTCCATATTAAACCATCATATTCTGTTGCTTTTTTATTTGTTGCTGGTACATCTAACCATACTTCTCCTTCTAGTTTTGCTGCTATTTTTCTGTTTAGCAATTGAGGTTCTAAATGGTTGTTTCCAGTTGTTATTGTTATTTCTCCATAATCAACCCATGTTGGATGATCAGGATCTTTTCCGTAATTATATTGTTTTGTTATATCATATCCTATTGATGCTTTTGTTTCATATATGTGATAAGTACCATTTATAATACATTTAATGTCTATTTTTCCATCTTCATCTGTAACAAATGTTGCACTTGATGCTTCATCTCCTAGATACTCGTCATGTAATAAATCATTATAATCATAGTGTCCGTCGGTACTATTAGGTGGTAATTTCAACCATAAGTTACTTAATCCAAGGTCATGTTCTGGTTCATCTGAATTATCACTTCTTACTAACTTAATTTTAAATTCAGCACCTTTAAGTTTAACTTCATCAGGGAATGTTTCATCAGCTTTTTCTATTGTCAAGTCTCCTGAACTTCTATCATCTTCTATTGTAACATAAGTTTTTACACGTTGTCCTTTTCCTTTTGTTCCACCTATATTATCATAATATGGTGTAACATTATCAAGGACACAATATTGTTTATCATCCACATCAACATGTCCTGTTGCAATATTTGGGTCTAATTTTTCCTCTTCTCCAGAAGTCGTTGTTTCTTTATGAGTACTTTCTCCTCTTGCAAGTTTATGTGGATCTATATAATATGTGTTATCTCCTGCATCTATTTCTACTAATTTATAGCTATATCCTCCACCTGAATGTTCTATATCATCATCTTTACCAGCATACAAGTTTTCTATTAAAACTTTACCATTTTCATCTGTTGTGTATACTTTTGCTTCTTCTAATTTTTCTGTAAATGTCGTTCTATATTGAGTTGTTGATCCTTCAACTAGCTCAATGTCTTTTACATATTTTCCTATCTCATTACAATACACTGCAAATTTTACATTTGGTAATAGTTCATGTTGATCATTATAAGTACCCTCTTTAGTTAACTCTATATCACCTTTTTTAACAAGTACACCTATTTCAAGATCCAATTCAGCTGTACCTTCTAATGTAAGGCTACTTACAAACATAATATTTTGAGGCTTATAAACTTCATCCAATTCTACAGAAGTAACTACAATATTCCACATATTAGGATAACCACGCTTAGTATAAGGATCCTCCATAAGTTTTTTTCTAATTAGAGTTTTGGCTGTTGCTTTATCTTTAATATCTGAAGTAGTTCCATTGTATCTTTGAAAATGAGCAGTTTGGAATTCTGCTACTTTTTTAAGATGAATCTTTACGCTTGTTACTTCTCTTTCCAAATCTGGATTTTTAATATAAAAAGGTTTATTTTTATTTATCTTATATGGTTCTTTAAATGTATTAAACACTCCATTTTGTTCTTGAACTATCTCTATATTTGATGTATTATTTTTATCTTCAATATCAAGGATGTCTGGTTCTCCATCAAGATAATTAATTGTTATTCTTGTTAATTTACTAACTGCATAATTATCTCCAAAATTTTTATTTCTATTAGTATCATCCCAATTTATAGTAAATGGTCCTAATAAATCATTATATGATATAACAGGGTTGTCTCCATTATTATTTACATTATCATTTTCTTTACCGCCACTTTCATTATATAAAAATGGTTCTTCTATTTCGTCTAAATAGTCTTTTAACTCTGTACCTACTGATGTGTTTGCTATAGATGTATTATCAATTTTACCTATAATATCATTTTTAGAACTATTATCTGTAATAGTTTCAGTTAAATCATTTTCCGAACTATTAGCTGCAATCTTCAAATTTGATACATTATTAGAAGCTATTTTTGTTGTAAAAGAAGTTTTAGCCGTTCTATTTCTAGGTTGTCTTGCTCCTAAAGCACTTAAAACTGTTCCTATATTATTCCAAACCCAATCTTGTGTGCTATGCCCATACCCTTCATTATTATGCAATACAAATCCAACAGTATTAGCAGTCGTATTACCAAATCCGCACTTGTATTATTCCTGATCCTGCTTCCGCAAACTCATTTTTTACTTCAATCCCTGGCATGTCACCACCAAGTTGTCCAGGATTCGTTGTTGTTTTATTTTCTACAACTTTTCTTTCAAATTCTTTCCATTTATCTTTTATGCCATCGTTATCTGTATCAACTTTTTTCCAATAAGGTTCATAGTAGATGTTTTTCCAATACACTATGTAGCTTGCTACATAAAAACGTATATTTCCGTGTCCTTCCCATCCTAAATCTTTACGAAATGTCGCACCATGTTCAAGACAAAGGCCTTTTTGTCCTGTAAATTCTTTCCATGTTATTTCTCGAGCAAGTACTCCTGTGCTAAAGCTACATATAAATAATATTAATAATGTAAATATTAAAATTAAATTTTTTATACTTAACTTTTTCATAATGGCTTTTCTACTCCTCCTTTCCCATAAATTTTTTTGATTTCATTAACTTCCAATTTACAAAGTATGCTACAGCTAATAAAATCATTATTGAGAAAATTGTGAATGTAATATAGCTTACTGCTGCACCCGTCTTTACACCTATTGATAAATCGCTTGATCCTAAATCATCTTCTCCATTTTGTTTATTTCCTGGTGTTGAATCCTTATCTGCTATTCCTAAAGCTGTATAGTCTTCATTTATCTCTGCAAGATTGTTTACTAATCCCATGTTGTTTTCTGTAACTCGTTTTATTAACACCAATGTTAATTCTTTACTTTCTCCTGGTTCTATTTTTGTATTTGCTAAACTATTTGAATATAAATTGTCTCCTGATTGATACCATCCATTATTTAAGCTAGAATCGAATGTTAAATCTTTTGGTTTGTAATCTATTATAGATTTAGCATATCCTGCTAATTCCCCAGTATTTGATACTTTTATTTTGTACTCTACTACAATTGTTGAATCTTCTGCATATTTTGCATTGATTTCTGCTTTTGCATATGTTGCTCCATTATAATTTGTTGTCTTCGTTCCTTCTCCATTTGTAATAGTAACTTTTGAAATAGTTTTTGCTAATTCTAAATCAAATGTTCTTGCCAAAACTAATCCTATATCTATATTAGAAATACTATTATCTTTTATTGTTAATGTATCTGTTGATGAAACTTTTCTTTCTTCTCCATCTATTTTCATTGTTACATTTTCTGCATCTGAATTTTTATTTGCACTTATTTCATCAGCTTGGTATGTTGTTAACATATATTTTTCAGTATCATATTCAAATATAACAACATATTTTCCATTTGTTAATCCTGTAAATGAATAGAATCCACTCTCTGAAGTTGTTGTTGTTTTAGTCTCATTTGTATCTAAATTCATTAATTTAGCTGTAATTCCACTTAGTCTTTGTTCTCCGCTTTCTTTTTCACCATTTTCATTTGCATCAAACCATGCCATTCCAGATATAGTATATGTTTTTTCTTCATTATCCGGATTATTTGGATTGTTTGGATCATTCGGATTATTCGGATTATTTGGATTATTCGGATTGTTCGGATTGTTCGGATTATTTGGGTTATTTGGGTTATTTGGATTATCCGGATTTTCTGGATCTGGTGTAACATAATCATCCGGATTATGCTCCTCTTCATATTTTTGTTCTTCAGGATTTAAAAGATGTATTATTTCATTACTTTGTATAACTTTTCCTGTATCAGTTATTACTTCTGCAATATTTTTTATTTCTGTTGGTTCTTTAATTTGAGTTCTAATATTTTCTGAAAGACTACATTTTATTTCTAATACTTTCGTTTCTCCAGCTTTAATTCCTGTATCCACACTTAATATTTTTTCTAACGTGTTTTCACTATAAGAATAATAATAATGACCTTCTCCTTCTGAATCCTCCGTATAAGAACCATTTTCTTTTACATCATATTTTGAATTTATCGAATAATCTTCAGTTGATAATGTTTCTCCATTTACTAAAACTTCACTTATGTTCATATCTTTAAAAATTGTATCTTGAATTTTTACTTCATTTAAGTCCATACTATCTTCAGCATTTGTCAAAGTAATTTTATAATTAATTTCTTGTCCTATTTCTATCTCTTCACCAATATTATTAGATTCAAGATTTATATCCAAATTAGATGTTTCTAAAGTTTTAGTTATTTTATTCGATCTTAATGTTTCCCCATCACAATCTATAGATGTATAAATATCCATTATATTACCGGTTGTTATTGTATCTTTTGGTATTATTGTTATGTTAATTCCTATTCTTTCATCTAATTTACTAACTATAAATTCATTTGTTTCTTCAAAAAAATCATCGTCTCCTGATGTATATACAATAGAATCTATATCAAATAAATCATTGTTTAGTATATTTATCTTTACATTATTCTTTGTTTCTTCTGAATTATTGTCCAATCTCAATATAAATAAATATTTATTTCCAGGCACTAATTCATCAACGTCACTATCTGCATTACCTGGTTCTAAAGTTACAATCATATTGCTGTTTTTTACAGCATTAGTAATATGTTTAGTTTCATTTTTTCCATTATAATTAACTTGTAATTCATTAATTATTTTTTCAGTACTCAATTCAGTAGGTCTTAAATAAAACTCTATAGTTTTAGTTTCTCCTACTTCTATTTTATCTATCTCTTTACTTACTTCTGGAGCAAAACCAACTATTTCATAAGTACTAAATAGTGGTTCATAATTTCCATCTTTTTCCGTATATATTTGATCTCCATCTTCGTCTATCATAGGCTCAGTTACTATTCTAGTTCCAGTTAATGTTACAAATTTTCTATATTCTCCTCCATCTGTTTTTTCGAATTCCAATGGTTCTACTTGTTCTGGTACTATTTCTTTTACTGCTACATTAGTTGCTGGTGCTGTACCATTGTTTGTTAAAGTTACTTCATATTTGATGATTTCTCCTGCTACAACATCTAAACCTGTTTCATCTGCAACATCTTTTCCTTCTCCAACTATATCATTTCCTGCAATAGCTTTTACAGACATATCTAAATCTGGTCCAGCTCCTGTAGTTAAATCAAGTTCTGTTGCTTTTAATTCTTTTACTTCATTTGTTGTTTCATTAGTATATGTAATAGTATATCCTTCTTTTGCACTCATGTCATAATCTAAGCTTCCAGGTATATTTACTGAATAATTTGCTGTTAATCTTTCTTTACTATTTATATTGTCTACTACTATTAAATAACTCTTTGATGTGCTTAAATTTACTTCTTCATACCAATTATTAGATGTATCTTCTGGATTGTTATTTACATCTTCTTTGTCACTATAATAAATTTTTATTCCTTCACTTTGTTCAATATTTATTCCACTTGTTAAAGTTATTCCTAGATTATCGCTTTCTCTTGTTGGGAAATGTCCTAATATTTTTGCATCTTTTATATTAGTTTCCTCATTATTAATTACCCCAAGTTCAATTGTTGCTGCTTTTTGCTCTTCTGATATACTTAATTTAACTTGCTCAGTTTCTTCATCTCCTATTGTTGTAACTCCTAATGCTTCTATATTGTTTATTGCAAATACACCAACTCTAGACTCAATATTTACTGGAACTTCAGTAGCTCCATCAGATATATAACTTGTTGCTAATTCATTTGTATATTGTAATTGTATACTTTCCTCTGTATTTGGTGCTAATTCATCTAATTCCATATCTGCATATATTATTATTGTTGTTCCTTCAACCATTTCTGCATTATAAGAATTTTGTGTACCTTCTAAATTCAAATCTAACACATAATTATCATTTTCTTTAATTATCTGTGAGTTTCCTAAAGTTAAACCATTTCCGTATAATAATTTACATTTAGCTTTTAGATTTTTTACTTCACTTGGTAATTTTACTTTAAGTTTTGGATTTTGATATAAATCCTTTGTTTCATCATTATTTAATAATTTTATTGTTATTTTTACATTTTTGTTTGTTTCTAATGTTGATAATGTATCTGTGCTAATTTCTAATGTTGCTTCTGTTGTTGCGTTTTTTAATTCAATCTGTGTTTCTTTTTCTTGTCCTTCACCATCTGTCAATTTTTCGTTTAAATATGTTATTGAATTTTTAGTTTCTCTATCATATCCTGCATCTCTTATTTCTTTTACATTTTCTATTGTTAAAGATCCAACTGCAACTGGTTCACTAGTGTTAATTTCTATTTTTCTAGTTTCACCTAAATATTTTATTACAATATTGCCTTCTTCATCTACTTCACTATCATCATTTATATTTGCTATTATAGTGTTCATCTCATCTGTTATAGTTAAATATCCATCTTCTCCAAATATTTTTAAAAATTCATCTTTATTTATTTTTGTTTCTTTATATATATTGTTTGCTGTAATTTTTTCTTTTCCCAATAAAAATGTTGATGGCTCAGCAGTAAATTTTATTTCTTTTGCTACTTCTAGATAATTTACATTTACTTTTATGCTTGTTTTATATTCTTTTGCTTCATTAATTAATAATTTACCTTTATATATATCTTGTTCGCTTTCTATTTCATATGAAACTATACCTTCCCTTTCTTCGCCTGTTGTTATTGTAATATCTGTATTTAATGTTTTATTATCATATGTTTCTATATTTCCACTTAAAGCTATGTCTTTATTTAAAGTATCTATATTTTCAGGTAAAATGTAAGTTACAATTAATTCTTGTTCTTTATATATGTTTTCTTCGTTTGATTCTAATTTAATTTCTATACTATCTTCTAAATCTGTGTATTTTAGATATTTACTATCTTGTTGTACTCTTACATCTTCTGTTCCATCTATTTTGCTCAATTTAATATTAGTAGTTTTTACAGGATAGTTATTATCAGTTATTTTACTTCTTACAAGAATTTGAACTAATTTTTTATTTATTCCATCAATCTCATAGGTTTTATTTGTGAAGACTTCACTTGACAAATCCATTTTACTATCTTCTGGTGAAATCAAATTTAATTTAACCTTAGTTTCAGCTGTTATTTTTTCTGATTTATCTTTATCAACATTTTTGCTATTTATGTATTCACCTTCTAATTTTATTTTTGTCTCTGTTTGTAAAGATTCTCCAGATATATTTTTTATAGGGTTAACTTTTAATTCGACTATTTCTTCTGTTCCAGCATTTATCTGTTTAAGAACAATATTTCCTTCATCTGTTATGCTAGATATTCCTTCGTCTATATATTCTCTACTCACAGCAAAATTAGGATTCTCCAATTTTATTGTTCCATTGAAGTATCCATCATTTTTAACCCCTATTTTAATATATAAGCTTTCTTCCTCTTCAGTTATGCTTTTGTTCTTACTTTCTACTTCTTCGCCATTTTCATCCACAAAATATGCCGAAATATGAACATTGGCATTACTTGTTTTAACTGCATCAATCGCATAACTTACTGCAGCTTCTCCCACCATCCAAAAGTTAGTTATCATCATTGCTGTTATTATCAAGATGGCACAAATTTTATTCAATACCTCTCTTTTTGTCTTCATCTTTTTTTCCTCCTATTTGAGATTTATTTATAATTAATCATTTCTTATTATAAAATAAGTTTTTCTTTAGTCAAGAGTACTATTTTTTTCTTTTTGTTATAAACTATTTTTTTGCATTTACGGAAGCTCATTTCAGGTTTTTTTTAGTAGAGTTTTATTAAATTTATATTACAATTTCATTACAAATAAAAATATAATATATTTTTTATGACATAATTTGCCTCCATACTCTTTATTATACTGCATTTTTAGGGCTTTTGCAATAGAATTTTAGTATTTTTTGTAATTTTTTTATGTTACCTTGTATTTTTATCACAATAACACATATTTTTCTTTTAGCATAATATATTATAAAGAGGTGAAAATATGAATAATAATGACATTTCTTATTTAATAAAATTATTAAATACCATGGATAAAAAACAATTAGAAAATGGACTTAATCAAATAAATCAGATACTAGGACCTGAGGAAAAACAAAAAATTATTAGGGCTTTAAATAATCAAGAAAATAAATAACATGAAAAGGAGGTTTTATGGAAGAAAATAACATCAATATTACTCCTGAAATGATATCAAAATTAGCTGACATATTAAAAAATAGTTCAGATACATCTTCAAATGATGTATCTACAAGCCAGGATACATATAATTCATTTAATAATATTGATTTCGAAACTATTTTAAAAATGAAATCTATGATAGATGATTTAAATAAAAAAGATGATCCTAGAAGTAATTTATTATATTCTTTAAAACCTTATTTAAGAAAAACTAGACAAGAAAAGATTGATCAATACATCAATTTATTTAAAATTAGTAAAATAACCAATTTATTAAAAAACGAAAAAGGAGGTTAAAATTATGCCTTATTTTCGTTTTCCTTTTATATGTCCTCCAAATTATTATAATAATTTTAAAAATACTCAAAATTCTTCTAGTTCAAATTCCCCTAATGATACAGAAAACAAAAAAAATATTAAAAATGAAAAAAATACTTCTCAGTCAAATGAAAAATATTTTTTTGAATTGTTTGGTTTAAAACTTTATTTCGATGATATTTTACTTATATGTTTATTAATATTTTTATATCAGGAAGGTAATAAAGATGATGAACTATTTTTAAGTCTAATACTTTTACTATTAAGTTAATGATTAGACAAATAACTATAATAAAATCATTTCTTCTCTATTATCATTCTATTTATGTATTATATAAATATTTTTATATTTTAAATTTTATACTACTTATTATTATTAATTTTAATATAAAATGGACTAGAGTTCAAACTCTAGTCCTCATTTTTATTTTCTATTTAACAATCTCACTTTTTTTGCTAATTCCTGCGATAATATTTCTATTATATTTTCAATAGTTTTTAGTTTTATTCTATCACTATTCTATTTCTTTCTGGATGTACATAAACATAACATACTTTGTGAAGAGGTTCTTCATCTCTGTTAAGTTCTTTAACTATATTTGCTATACGAACTTGAACAGTATCCAATCTTCCTGCAGCTATAATTGCTTTCTCATTTCCTTTAGCACCTGCATGAGCTAGTCCTCTTAAAGCACCTAGTACAATAACATTATCTCCTGCAACAACTTCAGCACCAGAATTTACATCTCCAATAATTACAATACTACCTTCTTCTTCTATTCTTTGTCCAGATCTTAAAGAACCCCTATGAAATTTTGTTTCAGAAGTAGAAACCTCTTGTGTAAATGTTCTTCTAATATTGTGAAGTCCTAATTCCTTTGGCATATCAAAGTCTACATCTACATCTATTTTTTCTTTAATTATTTTTTCTATTTCATCCATTTCTCTATTTTTTAATACTTTGCCAGTAACCATTATTGGAGTTTTTTCATCTTTATATATTTTTTTTAATTGAATTACCTTTTTTTTCATCTGTAAAGCAATATCTTCAAAACTAGCTTCACTATTTATTTTTATTAACACAAGATTGTTTTTTTGGCTTACATTTATACAACTTTTCATTGCTACACTCCTTAAATAAAATACTATTGAATTGTCTCTACATAATTTATCGCTTCGTTATTCTCTATTATTTCGTTTTCATTCATATTCATCCCAAAGTATTCTGCTATGATTTCTTTTGCAACTTCTGCTGTATAATATCCATGTCCTCCATTTTCAACCAACACAACCACTGCGATTTCAGGGTCATCATATGGTGCAAATCCTGCAAACCATGCATTGACCTTTGTTCCTGCTTCTGCCGAACCTGTTTTTCCACCTACAGGAATATTAAAATTTCTAAACACAGAACTTGCTGTTCCTTCTTCTGTAACAGATTTCATTCCCTCCAATACTGCAGTAGTATTTATTTGAGAAAATGTTAGATTTTCTTCTTCAGTGTTTGTTAATCCGCACTTTATTCTTTGTATATTCATTTATTTCTGCCCTTGAAGACTCTGTTCCATCAGCATTCATAATTCTTTTTATTATAGTTGGATTTATTTTTTGTCCTCTATTAGCAACCATGGCAATATATTTTGCCATTTGTATAGGAGAAAAAGCACTAATTTGACCAATTGCTGAAGATAGAGTAAGTCCTGATGTCCAAACCTCTCCATTTTTTTCTATTACTTCTGGAGATGCCATTGTTCCAGCTGTTTCACTTGGAAGTTCTATTCCTGTTTTTACACCTAATCCAAAATATTTTGCATATTTTCCTAAGGTTCTTATACCTATTCTATCACCAACTTCATAAAAAAAGTAGTTACATGAATTCTCTAATGCGCCAGAAACATTTAAAGCTCCATGTCCTCTATGATAGTCTGTATAATACCAACATTTTTTAGGATCATCTGGATATTTATCATAAATACCTTTATCATATATAGTTTCAGTAGTTGATATAGCTCCTGTTTCCAAACCTGCAAGTGCTGTTGCCATTTTAAATATTGATCCTGGTGCATATGACCCTGATATTGCTTTATTAAATAATGAATTAGCTTCTTTTATTTTATTGTATTCATCTTGACTGATTCCTCCAACCCATACATTTGGATCATAATCAGGATTACTTGCCATTGCTAATATTTCTCCAGTTTTCACATCAATTACTACAACTGCTCCTCCTGTTGCATCATAGTACCTTCCAAATCCACCATTTCTAATTTTATTAATATTGTTTGCAAGAGCATTTTCCGCTATTGATTGCAGTTTAGAATCTATAGTAAGCACTATTGTTGAGCCTTGAGCAGACTCTTTTGTTGTAGTTTCGCCTGTAATCGTTCCATCAACAGACATTTCTATTTCTTGTTTACCTTTTTCTCCTCTTAAATAATCCTCAAATAAAGATTCTATACCCGTTCTTCCTACATAATCATCATTATTGTATATCTCTTCATTAGCTTTATATTCTTCTTCATTTATTTTTCCAATATAACCAATTATATGTGAAGCAAGTGTACCATAATTATATTTTCTAGAATTTTGTGTTGTAATTGTAACTCCAGGAAAATCAAAATTTCTTTCACTAATTTGTGCTATAACTTCTCTTGGTACATTTTCCGCAAGTTCTATAGATTTAGTACTGCTATATCCTTTTGTGCTAATTTCGTACCTTATTGATATTATTTTTCTTATTTCTTCTATATTCTCAGTAGTTATCTCATATTTATCTTTAAAATAAGAAATCACATTGTTAATTGTTTCTGTTTCACTTAGTTTATAAGTTTTTAGCCATTTTGCTAATTTTTCACCCTCTAATTTGAATTCCGTGCATTCTTTGTTTATCGGAAAATTATCTGGATAGTTTACTCCATAAGTTTCAAACAATTTTATTAAGTTTAATATACAATTGTTTAAAGTTGCGTCATCTGTTTTCGTTTTATAAATTTCTATATTAAAAGATTCCGTATTCGTTGCTAAAACATTTCCGGATCTATCTAGTATTTCTCCTCTAGCCGCTTCTAATACACTCTCCCTTGATAATCTTGTATTAGAAGTTTCTCTATATTCCGCTCCTTTTACTATTTGTAAATTAAATAATGAGACAATTAAAATAATTCCTATAAGATATACTAAAATTATTAATATATTAAATCTAAAATTAGTATATTCTTTTTTTATCTTCTTTTTCAAATCATATCTCACCTTCTTTTATAAAAAGTTTTAAAAATATCTAGTTAGAATCTTATTTCCTTTATATTCTTCTTCTATTTTATATCCAAATTTTTGCATTAGTGGGTAGAAAATAATTGTTATAATTACATTATAAAGACTTTCTATTAGTAATATTTTTATAAATGGTATTATTTCCCAAATATAGTCATATATAAAATGTCCTATCATATATGAGCCTATTTCATATACAATAGTAGATACTACAACCATAAGCATTATTGTCATTCTACTTTCTTTCGAAAAATTTTTATCAAAAACTCCACCTATTAGTCCAACTATACCTAACATTATAGCAGAAATACCCACTTTTCTTCCTATAAAAAGATCTGTTAATAATCCAAAAACAATTCCATATGTTACACCTGCAGTTTTACTATAGAATAGTCCAATAAATAAAACATATATAACAAGTAAATTTGGCATTATTCTAGATATAGTAAGATAAGAAAATACATTTATTTGTAATAAATATATAATTATAAAAATTACTACTAATAATAAATTAATTAAAAATTTTTTCATTTTTTTCTCATTTCTTTTTAGTTTGTAACTACTAATACTGTTTCTAACTTGTTAAAATCAACTGCTGTTTCTATCATAGCATATCTATCGTTTAGGTTAGTTGTATTTACAACTTTTGATATTGTACCTATATATATACCTTTTTGATAAATTCCGCCAAGTCCTGAAGTTTCAACCTTATCTCCTTGTGCAACATTTGCATCTACTGGAATGTATACTGCTTTTAATTCTCTCTTTTTTTCTAAAACACCCTTGCAAACAACACTATCCCTCGAAGAACTTAAAATAGCACTTGTGTTACTTGCTGAATCTACAATTGTTTGAACCTTTGCAGTCGAATCTGTTGCAGATATTACAAATCCTACTAGACCTTCTGCTGCTATAACTGTCATATTTTCTCTAATTCCACTATTTGTGCCTGCATTTATAACTATTGTTTTTGAATAATTACTTATGTCTCTACTAATTACATCTGCAGCTATTGCTTTATAGTCTGAATACTTTTCAGATAAATTTAAGTATTGTTTTAATGTTTCATTTTCAGCTTTTATGGTCTCTAGTTCTCTTAATGTCTCTTCTAATTTATTATTTTTTTCTATTAATTTTTCATTTTCAGCTTTCAAATCATTTATGTTAGTAAAAAAAGATGTATTTCCATGTATTTTATTTTTCATATAAGTAAGTCCATTTTGAATTGGATTTACCAATTTATTTGCAATATTTTCTATATATGATAAATTACTACTTTCTGTATTGGTTAATATTATTAATAAAGTAAGTATTAATATAGTTACAATTATTCCAATAATTTCACCCTTCTTACTCCTACGCATAATAATTTATCCTTTCTTTTATATATTTCTTTTACGATTATTGCTAAGTATTTTCTTTAATTTTTCTAAATCTTCTAATGTTTTTCCTGTACCTTTTACAACACAATCTAATGGAGCTTCTGCTATGTTTACAGGCATACCTGTTTCTAAACTTAAAAGTTTATCTAAATTTTGTATCAAAGCTCCTCCACCTGCTATTAAGATTCCTTTTTCTGTTAAATCAGCTGCAAGTTCTGGTGGGATTTTTTCTAATGTTTGTTTTACAGTATCTATTATTTTAGTTATTGACTCACTCATTGCTTCCATAACTTCAGATGATTTTATTATAATGTTTCTTGGAAGACCTGTGATTAAATCTCTTCCTCTTATTTCCATTGGTACATCAGTCATAAGAGGCATTGCACAGCCTATTTGTATTTTTATTTGCTCAGCTGTTGTTTCTCCTATATATAAATTTTCATTCTTTTTTATATAATTTATTATATCCTCATCTAACTCATCTCCAGCAATTCTTAAAGAATTACTTACTACAATTCCTCCTAAAGATATAACAGCAACTTCTGTTGTTCCTCCACCAATGTCTACAATCATATTTCCAGAAGGCTCTTCAACATTTAGCCCTGCACCAATTGCTGCTGCCATAGGTTCTTCAATTAAAAATACTTCTTTTGCTCCTGCTTGTAAAACAGATTCTTCTACAGCTCTTTCTTCTACTTCCGTTATTCCTGAAGGAACTCCAACTACTACCCTTGGTCTTTTTGCATTATGTCTTAAACATACTTTTTTTAACATATTTTTAAGCATTAATCCTGTAGCTGTAAAATCTGCTATTACACCATCTTTCATTGGTCTTATTGCATCTATACCTTCAGGTGTTCTTCCGAAGCATTTCTTTTGCTTCATATCCTGTTGCAAGTATTTGACCTGTTTTTTTTTCTACTGCAACAACTGAAGGTTCTTTCAAAACGATGCCCTTGCCCTTCAAAGTCATTAGAATATTCGCCGTTCCTAGATCAATTCCTATATCTTTTGAACCAAATGTAAATAAGCTCATCTTTATTACCTCCTAGTTTTTGTTTTCCACTTTTCCATAGATTTTATACTTGTATATTCATTTTTTCCAATTATTATATGATCTAATAATTCTATTCCAAGTAAGTTTGCTGCTTTTTCTAATTTTATCGTTATATCATAATCCTGTTCACTTGGAAGAGAAAAGCCGACTTGGATGATTATGAACAAGTATTATTTTAGGTGCTTCCATTTTTACAGCTTCTCCTAAAATATTTTTCATTCCAATATTTACAAAATTATTTCCGCCCTATTGCAACATTTTTTATCTTTAAAATAGTATTTCTAATATCTAATAATACAATTTTTGCAATTTCTATTTTTTCATGTTGCATTTCTTCAATTAGTATTTTAACTATATCATTTGGTTCTCTTATTATAATTTTTCTATAATTTGATGGTTTATTTATCCTTTTTGCTAATTCACATACTGCTTTTAATTGTAGAGCTTTAACTCTACCTAAACCTTTAATTTTTGTAAGTTCTTCTATGCTTATATCCATTAAAAAATTTAAGCCTTCATTTTCTTTAGTCTCACATAAATTTAAAATTTGTCTTGCTATATCTATACTTGTATGTTCTTTTGTTCCTGTTTTTATTATAATTGCTAATAATTCACTATTTGTTAAGTTTTTTTCGCCATATAACTCTAGTTTTTCATATGGTCTTTCACTTTGCGGAATATCTTTAATTGTCACTTTTTATCCTTTCCGCCCCTTAAGTTTTATTATTTTTTTAAATTAAAATTTTCTATATAAAAATATTGCTATCGCAAGCCCTATAATACTTGCAATATTTATTTTAATTGTTAACGCAAAAGTTATACATATTATTCTTAAATCTAAAACAAATGGAGTATCTAATCCAAATTTTTGTCCATAAGATAACCACCATAGCCAATTAACATTGCCTGCTAATTCTCCTATTAATCCTCCAATTACTAATCCACATAACAAAAATATTAATAATATCCAAAAGTTTTTGTTTCCCACAGTTCTCCTCCTTTGTTTCCCTTACGGATTTTCTTATTTAAAACTTTTTATATTATATATGCATTTCATATTTTTTTCAAGCAAAATATGGATTTTTTTTATTTTTTATGATATTGTATTTTAGGTTTTAATTAAACAAAAAAATATTAAAATAATATTATATATTATATGGAAAAAATTGTTCCTTTAAATATTAATTATTTAATGTTATAATATTTTTAGTATTATATTTTTATAGCATATAATTTTAGGAGGATATTTTATAAATGAAAATTGAAAAACTTACTGATAATAAAATTAGAATAATTATAGATTTGGAAGAATTACCTGAAAAAGATATCAATATGCATAATTTGACAGAAAATAATAATAAAACATATTCTCTTTTTCAAAATATATTAAAAGAAGCTGAAAAACAAGTAGGATTTAAAGTTCAAAATTGTAAACTTTTTGTTGAAGCTTGTTTCACTTCTGAGGGTTATGTTATATTTACTCTAACAAAGTATAAAAATGAACCATCTAAAGATTATTCTCAGAAAAAATTAAAAGTTAAAAGAAGACTTATTTCTAATTCTTTTACAAATGCAATTTATAAATTTAATAACTTTGAAGAATTTTGCACTTTTTGTACATATTGTAGCAATTCAAAACTAGCTGATTTAAAGTGTTTCGCAAAAACAATTTCACTATATGAGTATAAAAATTCATACTATTTAGTGTTTTTAAATATTGATACTAATTTTAAATATTCAAATTTATTTTACATTACAATTTCTGAATTTTGTAATTTAGTTGGAGATTCTATGACTTTAAAAAGTAAGTTAGACGAATATGGAAAAGTAATTTTTAAAACAAATGCTATTAAACGTGGAATTAAATATTTTAGCAATATATAAATACCTTAAGTATTTTATTTTTATATTTTTTAACAAAAAATATAGATTAATACTTAAAATTATGTTATAATCTTATTCAATGAAAAGGTGGTGAATTAATGGAAGAATTTAATGACACTGAAGCCATACGTTCTTTAGACATGAACTCAGTTCTTACAAATACATTTTTTAGAATGTTTTTAGGCCTACTTGCAAGTGCTATAACAGCTTTTTACGCTTATTCATCTGGACTTTGGATGAATTTATTCCAAAATGGAACATATTTAGTTTTTGCAGTTATAGAATTAGTAGTAGTTATTGTTTTTTCTTTAGCATTTAGAAAACTTTCTCCTACTATGGTTACTATTTTATATTTTGCATATGCATTTTTAAATGGATTTACTTTATCTATTATATTTGTAGCATATCAAATGACTTCTATTGTATATGCATTTGTTGGAAGTGCTGCACTTTTTGGAGCTCTTGCTTTTATTGGTTCTAAAACAAAAAAAGATGTTTCAAATTGGGGAACTATTCTTCTTACAGCTCTTCTTATAGGTTTAGTTTTAAGCATCATTAATCTATTTATAGGTAATTCAGTTCTTGATATTGTACTTGATTGGGCTATTTTATTTATATTTTTTGGTTTAACTATTTATGATGTTAAAAAAATTCAAATAATGCATGACGAAGGTATATGTGAAGACGAAAAATTATATGTCTATGGAGCTATGGAATTATATTTAGATTTTATTAATATCTTTTTAAGGATTTTATCATTGTTTGGTAAATCTAAAGATTAATAAAATTTTAAAAATTTAGTTTAAAATATTTTGAAAGAATTTATTAAGAATTTTACTTGATAAATTCTTTTTTATTTTTCTTGTTTCCTCTTTATCCGTAAATATTGACAGATTTATCATTTAGAGTTAAAATATTTTGCGTAACAAATATTATTGGAGGATTTTTTATGGAAAATAAAAATATTTTAGAAAAAACATTTAATCCAAAAGATTTTGAAGAACAACTATATAAAGAATGGGAACAAAATGGTTATTTCGAACCCACAATGGATAAGTCAAAAACTCCATATTGTATAATGATGCCTCCTCCAAATGTAACAGGAAAATTACATATGGGACATGCCTTAGATGATACAATTCAGGATATACTAATAAGATTTAAACGTATGCAAGGATATGATACTCTTTGGCTTCCTGGTTCAGATCATGCAGCAATTTCAACAGAAATGAAAGTTGTAGAAAAACTAAAAAAAGAAGGAAAAACAAAACAAGATTTAGGTAGAGAGAAATTTTTAGAGGAAGCCTGGGATTGGACTCATTTATATGGTGGAATAATACAGGAGCAACAACGCAAATTAGGTTGTTCATGTGATTGGAAAAGAACTAGATTTACCTTAGACGAAGGTATGAGTGATGCAGTTCTAGAACAATTTGTAGATCTTTATAAAAAAGGGCTTATCTATAAAGGCACTAGAATGGTAAATTATTGTCCAAGTTGCAAAACCTCAATTTCAGATGCAGAAGTTGAATACAAAGAAGAACCTTCTCATCTTTGGACAATTCGTTATAAAATAGTAGGTGAAGATAATTATATTGAAGTTGCAACCACAAGACCTGAAACAATGCTTGGAGATACAGCTGTTGCTGTACATCCAGATGACGAAAGATATAAGAACGTTGTAGGTAAAAAATGTATTTTACCTTTAATGAATAAAGAAATTCCAATTATTGCAGATGATTTTGTTGAAAAAGATTTTGGTACTGGTTCAGTTAAAATAACTCCTGCTCATGATATAAATGACTATCAAACTGGATTAAGACATAATCTAGAAATAATTGAAGTTTTTGATAATGACGGAAAGATGGGAGATTTGTTACCCGAATTAAAGGGTATGGATTTATTAGAAGCGCGTAAAATAATAGTACAAAAACTAGAAAAAATAGGAGCTCTTGTTAAAACAGAAGACTATACACATAATGTTGCAAAATGTGAAAGATGCAAAAGCACTTTAGAGCCAAGAGTTTCTGTTCAATGGTTTGTTTCTATGAAAGATTTGGCCAAAAAAGCAGCAGATGCAGTAAGAAACAATGAAACAAAGTTTGTTCCTAAAAGATATGAAAAACAATATTTTAACTGGCTTGATAATATACAAGATTGGTGTATATCCCGTCAATTATGGTGGGGACATCGAATTCCTGCTTATTATTGTGATGATTGTGGATTTATTAATGTTTCAAAAAATAAACCTCAAAAATGTGAAAAATGTGAATCTACTAATTTACATCAGGATGAAGATACATTAGATACTTGGTTTAGTTCAGCATTATGGCCATTTTCCACTCTTGGGTGGCCAAATAAAGATTCAGAAGATTATAAAAGATTTTATCCAACTAATGTACTAGTTACTGGATTTGATATAATTACATTCTGGGTTTCTAGGATGATGACACAAGGTTTAGAGTTCACAGATATCCCACCATTTAAAGATGTTTTAATTCATGGAATTATTCGTGATAGTTTAGGAAGAAAAATGTCTAAAACTCTTGGAAATGGTGTTGATCCATTAGAGGTTATTGAAAAGTATGGAGCTGATAGTTTAAGATTTTCAGTAATGTCAGGAACAACTATGGGAAATGATATTAAATATATGCCTGAAAAACTAGAACAAGCTTCAAATTTTGCAAACAAAATTTGGAATGCTGCTAAGTTTATAACAATGAATTTAGTAGATAATGATAAAATACTTGAATTCAAAAATAAAAACTATGATGAGAAAACAAAAACTTATAAAAACGAAAGCCTATCAATTGAAGATAAATGGATAATAAATAAACTAGATAGATTAATTTTTGAAGTTACTGGAAATATCGAAAATTATGATTTAGGTATAGCATTAGATAAAATATATGGATTTATTAGAGATGAATTCTGCGATTGGTATATTGAAATGGTTAAACCTAGAATATATAGTGAAAATGAAGAAGACAAAATAAGAGTATGTTATGTTTTAGATTATGTATTTAGAATTTCTATGAAATTACTACATCCTTTTATGCCTTTTGTTACTACAAAAATTTATAGAAGTTTAGTTCAATATGATAATATAGATTTAATGATGTCTTCTTGGCCAGAGTCTAAAGATAAATTTGATTATGATATAGAGGAAGATTTTGTTGAAAAAATCAAACACATAATTGTAGAAATCCGTAATATTAGAGCTAAAATGAATGTACACCCAAGTAGGAAAGTAGATTTAATTTTTGTAACTACTAAATATCAAAATGAGTTAATAAAATCTAAAGATTTTATTTTAAAGCTTGGTTTTGGAAATAACTTAATTGTAAAAAAGGATAAAGATGGTATTGAACCAAATGCAATAAGTATTGTTGATGATTCTTTGAGCTTATATATGCCTCTAGAAGGTTTAATTGATTTGGAAGAAGAAGCTAAAAGAAAAGAAGAAGAACGTAAAAAAATTGAGTTTGAAATAGAAAGAGCTGAAAAAATGCTTTCTAATCCTGGTTTTGTTAATAAAGCTCCTGAGGCTAAAATTAAAGAAGAGAAAGAAAAGCTTGAAAAATACAAAGAATTATTAAAAAATCTAAAATAATAATTTCACCCCAACGATTTTTGGGGTGATGTCTATTTTTAAAGTTTCAGCATATTATAAAAAGAAAGGAATTTGTTTTATGAAAGTTTTATTAGTTAATGGTAGTCCTCATAAAGAAGGTTGTACTTATACAGCTTTAAAAGAAGTTGAAAAAAGTCTAAATGAAAATGGTATTGAAACCGAAATTTTCTGGATTGGCAATAAACCTATTAGTGGTTGTATTTCTTGTAAAAAATGTCAAAGTTTAGGTAAATGTGTTTTTGATGACTCTGTAAATTTATTTATAGAAAAAGCAAAAGATGCTGATGGTTTCATTTTTGGTTCTCCTGTTCACTATGCGGCTATGGGAGGAAATATTACAAGTTTTATGGATAGAGTTTTTTATGCTTCTTTTCAATCAGGTAAAGGAAATATTTTTAGATTCAAGCCCGCTTCATCTGTAATATCAGCAAGAAGAGCAGGTACAACTGCTACATATGATCAGTTTAACAAATATTTTGGTATTTCTGAAATGCCTATTATTTCTTCGAGATATTGGAATATGGTTCATGGTAACACTCCAGATGAGGTACTTAAAGATGAAGAAGGTATGCAAGTTATGAGAATTCTTGGTAAAAATATGGCTTATTACTTAAATTGTATCAAAGCTGGTAAAGAAAAAGGTATTTTACCACCTACCCAAGAAACTATACATTTTACAAATTTTATAAGATAATAAAAAATAAAACCTTTTAATATATTTAGTTTATTAAAAGGTTTTATTTTTATTTTTAATCTTTTTCCCAAAATGCTTTATAAGTTCTATATGCTTCATAAATATCAAATTTACTTGTTACTTCATATGGTGCATGCATTGAAAGAACTGGCACTCCACAATCTATTACATCTACACCTTTATTGGCTAAAATGTATGCAATTGTTCCTCCACCACCTATATCAACTTTTCCAAGTTCTGCAACTTGATATTTAATTTCATTTTCTTCTAGTAAATTTCTTACCCATGCAACATATTCAGCATTTGCATCAGAAGCACCAGCTTTTCCTCTTGCTCCTGTATATTTATTAATACTTATTCCTTTTCCTAAAAATCCTGCGTTTGTTGTATCTGAAACACTTGCATATAGTGGATCAAAGCCTGCATCGACATCAGAAGATAACATTTTTGAATAGCAAAATACTTTATCTAATAAGTTTACTCTATTTTCCCCTGTTTTATTTAATAATTCAGAAATAAAGTAATCAAATACATGTGATTCCATTCCTGTATTTCCCATACTTCCAATTTCTTCTTTATCTGATAAAATACATATTGAAGTTTTTTTAGGAATTGTTATTTCCATTAATGCTCTTAAAGCTGTATAACTACATACTTTATCATCTTGACCATATCCTGCAACCATTCCATAATCAAATCCTAAAGAACGCACTTTAAATGCTGGCACTAATTCAAGTTCTGAACTTACAAAATCTGTTTCAGTAATTCCATATTTTTCATTTAAAATTTTTAGTACATTTAATTTTACTTTATCTTTTGCTTTATCATCTAAAATAGGAATGCTTCCAACTAATAAGTCTAAATTTTCTCCTTCTATTGCATTACCTAATTTTTTTGCTTCTTGATCTTTTGCTAAATGTGGTAATAAATCTGTAATTGTAAATATAGGATCATTTTCATCTTCGCCAATATTAATTGTAATTTTTTCTCCATTTGATTTTACTATAACTCCATGTATACTTAATGGAATTGTTGTCCATTGATATTTTTTTATACCACCATAATAATGTGTATTAAAATATGCTAATTCTCCTTCTTCGTATAATGGATTTGGTTTTAAATCTAATCTTGGTGAATCTATATGTGCTCCAACTATATGTAATCCCTCTTCTAGTTTTTCTTCACCAATTACTGCTAAATACATACTTTTATCTCTATTTACAAAAAATACTTTATCTCCTGCTTTTAATTTTTCCATTTCATTTATATCTCTAAATCCATTTGATCTAGCTAGATTAACAGAATTAGTAACAAATTCTCTTTCAATTTTTGAACGATTTAAAAATTCCATATAACCATTACAGAAATCAAATATTTGGTTAAATTTATCATTAGGTAAGTCTTTCCAACCATTTTCTTTTTTATTAACTAATTTTTCTTTTAAACCTTCGTCCACTTTTCTTCCTCCTTCATTTGTTTTTATGATTATATCACTTTAACTTTTATTTTTCCATATATTTTATTAAATTATTCTTATTTAATTTTTTATTTAAAAAATAATAAAATTTATATTTTTTGTAATAATAAATATAAAAGAAGGTGAGTTTTTGAATTCTTATTGGATAAATTCTTTTAAAAATCTTAAATCATATGATGAATTAAAAGCAGATTATACTTGTGACGTATGTATAATTGGAGGTGGTTTAGTAGGTCTGACCTGTGGATATTACTTATCTAAAGCAGGACTTAAAGTAATTATAGTTGAAAAGGATTTATTAGGTCAAAAAACAAGTGGACATTCTACTGCTAAAATTACTTATCAACATAATTTAATATATAATCATTTAATCAAATCTTATGGAAAAGAATTTGCTAAAGGTTATCTTGATGCAAATAAAGAGGCTATAGTAAATATTAAAAATATAATAGATACTGAAAATATTGATTGTGATTTTGAATATCAGTCAAATTATGTATATACAACAAATCAAGATGAATTAGTTAAAATACACTCTGAAATTCAAGCTTTACATGAACTTGGAGAAGAAGTTAATTTTGTTACAAATACTGAGTTACCTTTTAAAATATCAGGAGCGATTGAAAATCCTAATCAAGCACGGATTTAATCCAGTTAAATATATGTATGGATTAGCAAATGCAATTATAAAAAATGGCTCTTTGATTTTTTGTAATAGTATAGCTTCCAATTTTAAATATTATGGAAATAATTGTACAACATTTGTAAATAATCATGAAATAAAATCAAAAAATATAATTATTGCATCTCATTATCCATTTAAGAAAATACTTCGGATTTTATTTTGCTAAAATGTATCAGTCAACCTCATATGTTTTAGCAATAGATACAAAAACAGAACTTTTTGATGGGATGTATATAAATACAGAAGAGCCAATTTATTCTTTTAGAAGTGTTGATTTTGAAAATAAAAAATTACTCATTTTAGCTGGAGCAGATCATAAAACAGGTTTTGCTCCAACAGAGGTTGACACTTATAAAAAGTTAGAAGACCTTGCAAAGAAATATTATCCCAAATTAGAAGTTTTATATAAATGGAATACTCGAGATTGCATTACATTAGATAAAATCCCATATATAGGTAATTTATCATCATTTTCTCCAAACGTATATGTTGCAACAGGTTTTAATAAATGGGGAATGACTACTTCCAATGTTGCTGCAAATATTATAAAAGACAACATTTTAAATAATGAAAATAAATATAGCTTTGTTTTTAATTCTTTAAGATTAAATCCTATAAAAAATAGAACTGAATTAAAAAACATGGGAAATGAAAGTTTTAAGGCTTTTATAACAAACAGAATAAAAATTACTCCTGATTCTATTTCAAAAATAAAAAGAGATAATGGTGCAATTATTAAATTATCAAATAAAAGTGTGGGTATTTATAAAGATTTATACGGAAAAATATATGCTGTAAATCCAACTTGTACTCATCTAGGATGTTTACTTACATGGAATAATTTAGATAAAACATGGGATTGTCCTTGTCATGGTTCTCGTTATGATTATACAGGTAAAAATATATATGATCCAGCTTTTAAAAATTTAAAAAGATATGAAATTGAATAAAAACGAACCGATAGATATATTTTCTATCGGTTCGTGTCCTCTCCAGTGTCATTTTGGAACTAAATTCAATGAAATGTCAGTCTTCTGCTTCAAAAAAATAATCATCTCCGAAATCTTCATCGATTTCTTCAAATTCTTTAATGTTTACGGACACAATTGTTTCTGGATGCAAGAGCTCTTCAATTGTCATACCGAGGTAACAATCATAGTCTACTTGATTCAATACTCGCACTTCTCGTAGAACTATAGACATACTATTTCCCCATGTATCACATTTTTCTTCTATTGCATCCCAGAATTCAATTATTCCTTCTTTGTTAAAGAAGTATAGGTCACCTCCATCTACATATAGATTAGCCCAAATGTAGAAGCATAGTGCCATAATTCCGTCCGCATCATTAACTTGAAGTTCTCTGAATGAGAATTCCGGCCTTTTTACGTTTTTAAAAGCAGAGATATCTATTTCATGAATTACCTTGAGTAGTTTCTTGCTATCACCCTCCCTCATCATGTCAGCTACTTTTTGTTTTTTCAGTTTCTGGATTTGGTGTTTTACAAACAAAACTAATTCGTTCTTATTCATAACACCACTCCTATTTTTATTTGAATTAGTTAAATAGGTTATGGAGAGGACTTTAACTAATTCATATGCTTATTATATCTACTTTTTTATATTATGTCAATCGAAAAAAGAAAATGTAGTAAAATAACTACATTTTCTTTTTTATTCATCACCTTTTAATTTATCAGCCCTATCTGCTGCAATCAAGTTATCTATCATTTCATCTAAATCTCCATTTAAAAAGTTTTCCATTTGATAGATACTAAATCCTATTCTGTGGTCTGTTATTCTTCCTTGAGGGTAATTATATGTTCTTATTTTTTCGCTCCTATCTCCTGATCCTACTTGACTTTTTCTTGTATTTGCAATTTCACTATCTTGTTTTTGTTTTTCTATATCATACAATCTTGATTTTAACAAATTCATTGCATACTCTCTATTTTGTAGCTGTGATCTTTGTGTTTGACATTCTGCAACAATTCCTGTTGGTATATGAATAAGTCTTACTGCAGATGATGTTTTATTAATATGTTGTCCTCCTGCCCCTGATGCCCTAAACACTTCCATCTTAATATCTGCTGGATTTATGTCGATTTCTATATCTTCTACTACAGGTAATACTGCAACTGTAGCAGCTGATGTATGTATTCTTCCACTGCTTTCAGTATCTGGTACACGTTGAACCCTATGAACACCACTTTCAAATTTCAATCTACTATATGCACCTTTTCCTGTTACCATAAAGGAAATTTCTTTATATCCTCCAAGCTCTGTTGCATTTTCGTTTAGTACTTCTATTGTCCAATGTTTTCTTTCAGCATACATTCCATACATTCTAAATAAAGTTCCTGCAAATAGTGCCGCTTCTTCTCCTCCAGCTCCACTTCTTATTTCACAAATTACACTTTTATCATCATTTGGATCTTTTGGTATCAATAAAATTTTAAGTTCTTCTTCTAATTTTTCTAGTTTTTCCTTTGATGAATAATATTCTTCTTCTGCCAAATCTTTCATCTCAGGATCTTCCATCATTTCTTTAGCTTCATTCATATCATTTTCTGTTTTTTTATATTCTCTATACTTTGTAACAACATCTTCCATTGAGCTATGTTCTTTAACAAGTTTTTTCCATTCATTATTGTTACTTATAATTTTAGGATCACTTATTTGTATCGTAAGTTCATCATATCTTTTCTCTACTAACTCTAATTTTTCAAACATAAAAATTTTCCTTTCCAACAATATTGTAATTATACTACTTTTTTGCCATAAAAACAAGAGGAACACTTAATTTTATATCTTAAGTGTTCCCTTTTTATTTAATTATTCGTCTTCGTCATCCATAGGTCCAAATAATTCATCAAATTTTGCTTCTAATTCTTTTTGTAAGTCATATTCTTCGTCCGGCTCTCCTTCCATAGGAAGCATTGGTGCATCATCATCTGATGTTTCTTGTTCATTATTATTTTCCTGATTTTCTTTCTTTGCTTTAGATTTATGTTCTGGTTTTACCTCAACATTTTCTCCAACAACCTCTTTATTTTCTTCCTTTTTATCCTCTGATTTTTCTTCATCAAATAAATCATCTAAAGATTCTATTTTTAAATTAGTATCTTCTTCTTTTTCTTCTTCAACATATGGATTGTAAGGATTATATTTTCTCCATGTTCCTCTTTCAATTTCACCTATATCATTGTGGCTAATTTCAAGGACTTCCATTTCTCTTGCCATCGGTTTCTTAAAGTAATAGTATTTTTGTGCCTTTATTGGTCTTATTCCTTTTTCGAAAATAATACAAAGGTCATTGTCCATTCTTCTTAATTCATCTGGTGTCATTAATGCTCTAGCCATTATTTGTTCTGAATCACTTGTTCCAGTTTTTTTATAATCTCTATCTCTATTTATAGACATACTTTCACGAGAAATTGTTTTTTCTCCTAAAGCTTTTGAAAAATATTCTACTGTTTTTTGAGAGTTACTTCCTAAAAATACATGTGTATCGCAGTTACCAATTATTGTTTCATGTGCTTTTTCATATATTGCTTCTAGTTGATCTAAGTTTTGTAGTATAACACTAAATGATATTCCTCTACTTCTTGATGTTGATATTTTTTTATCAAAATCTGGTATTCTTCCTATATTAGCGAACTCATCCAAAATGAAGTATGTTCTTTCTTTTAATTTTCCACCATTATTATCAGCAAAATCATATAGTT
The DNA here is from genome assembly GCA_947632585.1 of uncultured Clostridia bacterium. Lineage (GTDB taxonomy): Bacteria > Bacillota > Clostridia > TANB77 > CAG-508 > CAG-269. The sequence continues at coordinate 21,217 of CANRPS010000002.1, read as the reverse complement.
GTTGTATCATTTGTGCAAAAAATATTGTAAGTAAAAAGTCATATGCTCCATGTGTATCTGAAGATATTACATAAACTGCTGTTTTTTCTGTTCCTATTTCTTCAAAATTAATCGTATCTGTTGATGTAAGTTCTGCTATTTCCTTTGAATCAAATTTTCCAAGTTTTGATTGTAAAGTACTTAAAATAGAACTATAAGTTTTTTCTGGTGCTATTTCTATAGATTTATAATTCATTCTTGCAGGGTGATCATATGGAAGTTCGCTCATAAGTTCAGTAAGTAAATTGCTACCTCCATTTGAATTCGCTGCTCTAACAAGTTCTGCACAGCTGGCTAAATTCTGTTCTTCTGGTGGTCTTGTTGCTAATAAATAATAAATCAATGCTTTTAACAATACCTCTGCAGAATCATCCCAGAATGGATCTGAACCTGAACCTTCTGTTTTTTGTCCTTTAACAATAGTATTTGCTATAACATCAACATCTATCTCTGATGAAACATGCATCAATGGATTATATCCATCACTAAATTGTGGATGTACTAAATTTAAAACCTTAATTTTATATCCATTTTCTTTTAAATATCCCGCTGTTCTATCATATAACTCACCTTTTGGATCTGTAAATACATATGATCCAAGTCTTTGATATGCATTTGGTATTGAATAAGATGCAGATTTACCAGAACCTGAACCTCCGACTACTAATACGTTTACATTTCCTCTTTTATCAATAGGTAAATAATTTCTTTCAGCAAGAATGATTCCTTTATTTTTACTTAATACTCTATATTGCTCTCCGTTTTCACTCCAATCACTTGAACCATGCTCTATGTCCGTATATCTATGTTTAGGCATTGTTCTTATTAATCCTATGGCAACTATAACCACATAAAATAATGAAAATCCAAATAGATTTTTTATGTAATTAAAAAATAAATGATGTCTAAAAATATTTTTAAAACCTATTATAGGATTAGTAGCAGCTCTTGAAAATACTTGTGCAAATCCTCCTGAATCAAATTTACCTGCTAATTCTATTTGATATAAACCACAAGTTAACGGCATAACAAGTACTATGGCCATCATTAGCCATAGTACTAATGCAATTATAAGTACAAATTTATTTTTTCTTAAGGATCCTTCTATTCTATAACCCATATTACTTATCCTCTTCCTTCTCTTTGGTTTTGTTATCTAGATTCTTCTTTCTCTCTATTATCAAATGCTTTAATAGTCGCTTCTTTTTCTGTAATAGTAGCTTCCGTTCCTTTTATAACTTCTAATTTATGATTTCTGTTATCTGCAGCAGCTAATGCATCTATCGCAAATTTATCGTCCCCATCACATGGTCTTCTATGTTCCTTAAGTTTGTCTATTTGAGCTTGCATTTCATCAATTTTAGCTTGTTTCTCTTTACTTGTCATTTTTAGGTTTCCTCCTTGTTATTATCGTCTCTAATTTCGAATGCGAAATATGATTTGTATGGTTTTAATTTACATTTGCCTTTTACTTCGTCCGCTTCCTCATCATAATAAAGAACCGGCTTTATTTCTTCAGCTGTTTCTGGATCTATAATTGTAATCGCTCTTTTTAAATTAGGCGTATATTTAAAGTCTTTTAATTCTGTCATTTCTTCTGAATAAATAGTATTATATTTAAATGGCACAGGCTTTTTAGAAATTTTTACCTCATCTTTAATTAATAAGCCATTATTAATAACAACCCTATCTTTTGCAAAAGAAAATATTACTAATTGATTTCCCTTTTCTTGTGGGTCTTCTACATAAAACGTTTTTTTCTTTAGGTCTCCTACAAATTGTTCAGTCGAATTTAATCTTTCAACAGTATATTTAGGGTATTTATCTAAGTATTCCTTATCAGTTTTATAAACCTCGTAAATAACTGTATTTACTCCTTTTGGATCCGTTATACTAAAATGTTTACCCTCCAATGATTCCATTTTAAATTCCTCCATTTTCTATGATTTTATAACATAGATTACTCATTTGTATTTAACAACCATCTATTATTATATCATTTACTAGATTTTATGTCAATAGTATTTAAGTAAAACTATGTTTTTCTAGGATTAAAGCTTGAGATTGTACTTAACTTTTTAAATAATTTTTTTTCTTCAACGCTTAGACTCTTAGGAACTTTAATATTAACCTCTACTATTAAATCTCCTCTGCTTCCTTTTCCATCTTTGTAGCCTTTTCCTTGAATTTTAATTGTCTCTCCACTTCCTATTCCTTCTGGAATTGAAATTTCTGTACCTTCATCAATTGAATATACCATTGTTTTTGTTCCTAATGCTGCTTCCCATGGTGTAAGATACAAATATGTATATAAGTCATTTCCTTTTAATTTAAATTTATTGTTATCTTTTATATTAACTTTTATAAATAAATCTCCATTTTTTCCGCCATCAATTCCTTCTTTTCCCTGTCCTATTAATCTTATTTTTTCTCCATTTCGAAGGCCAGCAGGAATAGCAATAGTAAACACTTTCATCTTACCATCAATTGTCCTGAGAGATATTTTTTTATCTAATCCATAAAATACTTCTTCTAAATCGACATCTATAGTTGTTTCTATATTTTCACCCTGTATTGGATTTTTATCTTTTTTCTTTTCAATTGGTTTTTCTTCCACATTTTCAATGTTTCCAAAAAACATATTAAAAAATTCTCCAAAAGCAGAATTTGTTTTTCTATTTTCTTCTTTATATTGGTCTTGTTTTATTTGAGAATTATGTCTATTCCAAATTTTATCGTATTTTCTTTTTGATGTCATGTCTGAAAGTACTCTATATGCTTCATTTATATCTTTAATTTTCTCTTCAGCTAGTTTATCTTGTATATTTAAATCCGGATGATTTTTTTTAACTGCTAGTCTGTATGCATTTTTAATTTGATCTGAAGATACTCTATTTGTCTTTAGTTCCAAAATTTTGTAATAATCTTTAAAAACCATTTTTATCCTCTCCAAATTTAAAATCATACTAATTATATCAGGAAAAAACAAAAAAATCCATACTTTTATGGATTTTTTTGTTTTTTTTTCTTAATTTTCAATTAGTCCAAAACCTGTTGCTATAAATCTTGTTTTATGAGCCCCTGTACTATCTATTGGATCATTGATTAATTCATTTTTTACAATCATTGCTGTTGATGTTCCTCCATCTAGATTTGCTGCAGTATAAGCTCCGTAATTTTGCATTACTTCGATTAAATCATCCATATCTGCTCCTGGTCTTGTTAATGTTCGTCCATCTATTACTAAAAATAAAACTATTCCATCTTGTCTTTGTCCTATTGCTGTACGTGGCGCTGAGCCCCATCCTCCATTTCCAACTACAGTTGAAGCTTTACCATTATTAATTAAAAATGGTCCACATGTAACACAATCTCTTATTTTTAATTTCTCAGCTGAAGCTTTTGTACAATTAGAAGATAGAACAAGCTTATCATTTTCATCAAAACCTATTATACCTCCTGCTCCTTTATAATATGTTGCTCTTACTAATTCCCCATTGCAATATGTTACTCCTAATGGATTAGCCCCATTACTACTATAATTAGGATCCTCAAATCCACCACCATTTATTGCAACTACTGCTTTATTATCTTTTGCCATTGTTCTTAAATATTGTCCAGTTGTGCCTATTTTTGCTGTTACAAGTGTATGAACATTTTTTGGATTATATATTACAGCAAGATAGCCAGAATATCCTTTTCCATTAATTTTTATTATTTTGTAAGTATCATTTTCATTTTCTTTTTCTAAAACTGCTCTTTCATATTCATTTGCATAAGTTTTTTCTTTTTTCAATCCAATTACTATAGCGTTTGTATCTGTTTCTTCTTGTATTTCCTCTACTGTATTAGAACTCATTACTGCTTCAATAGTATCTCTACTATAAAATACATATGCAATCCATTGATGAGTCATAGTAGTCATAGCAGTAGTAATTAACCAATCTCTAAATCCACTATATGGTCCATATAATAAAACTCCTAGTGAACTCATTCCTAAAAAAATAAGTATAAATAAAACTATAATTAACTTTTTAAAAGTCTTTTTTGATTTATTATTTTTTTTTGATTTTTTTCTTTTTTTTGATTGATATTTTCTTATTTTTTCATCTATATCTTCTCTTTCGCCTATTATTTGATTCATTTTTTCTCCTTTTTATTTTGACTATATTTTTTCTTATTATTGACATTAATATATTTTAATTTATTTTACACATTTGTCAAGTACTTCTATTTTATTTTTTTTATTTGTATCTATTTTAGCTTTTACCCCAATAGGAATTGTAATTTTTTCATCTATATGTCCAAAATTGTTTGATTTTATTATAGGGAAATTGTATTCATTTCCAATTGCATCAATTATAATTTTCTCTAATTTTATTTTTGTTTCATTTTCATAGTTACCTATCCATAAACCATTTATTTTTGAAAAAATTTCATTTTGTTTTAGTAAATAAATGAAACTACTTACAAATTTAGGATTTGTCTCTTCTCCTAAATCTTCAATAAATAAAATTTTATTTTTAAAATCAAGAGAATACTTTCCAGTTATCATACGAGTTATACAATTTAAATTTCCACCAATTAATATTCCTTCCGATTTTCCTTTTTTTACTATCTCAAACTTTTCATTTTTTCTTCTTAAATTTACATTTCCATTCATTAATTTTTCTATTATATCCTCAAACACACATGGCTTATCCCAACTTGATATAGATTTAAAAGTTGCAGAATGGAATGTTACAAGTCCTGTTTTTGAATAAATCATATTAAGCAAAAATGTAGAATCACTAAATCCACAAAATATCTTCGGATTTTTTTTAATTAAACTATAATCTATATAATCAAATATTGTATTAGAGTTTTCACCACCTTTTGCACAAAATATTGCTTGTATATTTTTATTTCCAAAAGCATTATTTAAATCTTCAGCTTTCTCTAATGGAGTTGCTCCATATCCCAAAGTATTTGAATATATGTTTTTTTCATATATCGTATTAATTTTATATTTATTAAATAGTTTTTCTGTTTTTTCTAAAAATATTTTATCATCTGCTTCTACATAATTTGATGGTGCTATAACAGAAATAGTATCTCCTTCTTTTAGTTTTTCTGGTATCATTTTTCCTCCTATTTTAATGAAATTATTGCAGTAGATAATCCATATGATTTTCCTTCAGCTCTATATGAATGTACATAATCTTTATTGCACACCGAACAAATACCACTATCAACAATGTTTTCCTCTAATATTCCTATTTGTTTTAAAATTATTTTGTTTATTAAAATAGTATCTATATACCATTTTTGTTCTTTATTAGATTTTTGTATAAAACTATTTATATTACCTAATTTTTCAAATCTATCATAAAATAACTCGTAAACATCTTTATCTACTTCAAAATGGCATTTTCTTATACTCGGGCAAATACATACAATAATATCTTTAGGATTACATTCATATTTTTCCACCATTTTTTTTACTGCTTTTACTGAAATTTCCTGCAAGGTTCCTTTCCATCCAGAGTGAATATTTGCAATGACATTTTTTATAGGATCTAGCATCAATAGTAAAATACAATCTGCATTAGTAGTAGAAAGCACAATGTCTTTTGTATTTGTAATTAATCCATCAGCAATTTCATCACTATCTATAGTTTCATTATTACTTATACTATTCACACAAATTACATTATCTGTATGATTTTGCATTGCTTTTATTAGGTTTTTATAATTTAAGCCATTCACATCGCATAAAGTTTTATAATCATTAATATTTTTTTTATAATCTTCATTAAGTAAAGGGGATCTATCAGGTTTAAATGTTCTATAATTTTTGTCTATTCCTATAGAATATGCATGAGAAATTATATTCGAGTATTGTAATAATTTCTTAAATTGAATAAATTCCTGTCCACCTTTTTTCACATATACTATTTCTTCATTTGACAGCATTATAAATATCCTCCTTTGTCTTTCTATTAATAAATCTGTATCCTGTTTTGTATATTTCATCATCAAATCCACAAATGTTTTTATACAAACAATATTCACATGGTGTTTTTCTTTCTTTATAATAAGGTTTTAACTCAATATTACCATTAAAAATTTCTTTAGCTATTTCTTTAATAGTTTTATTTACATATTTTCGTAATTTTTCAAATTCCTCTTTTGTAGCAATACTACTTTTTTTAGGACTTAATTCTCCTTCTTTTGTTATATATGCTGGAATAATTTTAGATGTTCCTGATGTCACAAGATTTTTATCTTGCATTTTTGCTATTTTTACATCTGCAAGGATTAAACCCTTCATTTTAAAATTGTCTTTTATTTTTTCTTCAATTTGCTCTTCTGTAAGTTTTGTTCCAGAGTCAATCATTTGCTCTATTAAATTAAAATACAAAATTCCTGCAGGTATAAAATCTTCCATTTTGCACACTGCATCTAAATATGTTATTAGTTGTAATTGTAATCCTGCATATACATTTGTATAATCCATATCCTTTATAGAAGATTTGTAATCAATTATTCTGATATACTTATTATTTTCGTCTTTTGCAATATCTAGTCTATCAATTTTTCCTACTATTTCTATACTTTTTCCATTATCAAGTTCTATTTTTATAGGTTTATATTTCCCCTTATTATCAAATTCAACTTCTGTTCCTTCTAATGTAAAATCACTTGCTTTTAAACTTAATATTATATATTTTATAGCCTTTAAAATTATTCTTTTAAGTCTTCTAACTAATAATTTATATTTTTCAGATGCGACAAAAATATAATTCTTACTTTCTTGTAATTTTTCTTCTATAATTTTGTCAATTATTTTTTCTTGTGTTTCTTCTTCTATTGTTTTTATATTTATTTTTTCTTTATTTAATTCCTCAAAAAAGCAATTAATGACATCATGCATGAAAGATCCAGTATCTAAAGTTTTTATTTTTAGTTGTTCTCTTTCTTTTATTCTCAAACTATATTGCAAAAAATATTCATATGGGCATGACTTAAAACATTCGAGTTTAGATACACTTGTACTTAATTTCATTCTATATAATTTTTGTATATTTTCTTTTTTTATTTTTTCTGGCATTTTTAAATTTTTTATATATTCCAAATTATTCTTTAAAATATTTTTGTAATTTTTATTTTCATTAAAATATTTATAAAGTAAAAATATTTTTTTATTTGCCTGTTTATTTTTTATTATTTCTTCTTTATTTAAATTATTAATATTTAAAATCAAATTTTCATAAATATTTTTTTCATTAACAAATAAATCGTTTTTTTCAAAAATATCATTTTTTTCTTCTAATTTTGGAAATATTTTTTTTATTTTATAAATTAGTGTAGATGGTCTTAATGGTTTTCCATCTATGTCTGTTTGACAATATGATAAAAATATCTTTTCTTCTGCTGTTGTAAATGCTTTGTATATATTAAAATTATCATCATATATATTTTCTAAAGTATTTTTTGCCATTTCTATACCAAATTCTTTTAATACAATTCTATCTTTATCATTAAAAAATCCTTCGTCTTTATTTACAGATGGAAAGGCCCCATCATTTAATCCCAAAATAAATATTGCTTTAACTTTATGAGTTCTTGATCTGTCTATATCTCCAACTATTATTTCATCTTGGCTACTTGGTATTTTACCAAGTTCACTATTTTTTAATGCTGTTTTAAATATTTTTAAAAAATTATTTAAACTAATTTCTTCACCATTAAAAATATTTACTATTTCATCAAATATATTCATAGTAATTTCATAACTTATTTTATATTCATTTGCTATATCAAATAATTTATTTGCTTCTAGCATGTTTATTTTAATATTTATTTTTTCTTCTATATTTTCTTTATTTAAATAAAAATAAATTTCTTTTATTATATTTTCAACCTTTTGTTTTTTATTTATTTTTTCTTCTAAATCTATTATAGGATTAATTATTTTTTTTCTAAGTTCATTTAAATAATTTATTTCTTCTTTGTTTTTTTCATTTATACCATATATAAAATCTTTTTTAAATTTATTATTTTTTATTCCATATTTAAGGCAATATTTTTCTAATTTAAAAATATCTTCTTTGTCAATATCTAATAAATCTATTTTCAAATAATTAAAAATAGATTCATAAGAATAATTTTTAATTATTATTTCTAATAATCCTAAAATATATCTTATTAATAAATTTTGATTTAAGTCTCTTTTTTCATCAATAAATATAGGTATTTCAAATTTCGAAAAAATTGATTTAAATAGTGAAGCATATGAATTTATGTTTTTAGTTATAATAGCTATTTCACTATATTTATAATTTTCTTTTTTTATTAAATTAATTATATTTTTTGCAATGTACTCTACTTCTGTATATTTATTATTTGTAAAATACAATTTTATATTTTCTACATTTTTTTCGTATTTTTCTATTTTATTACTATATAAATATTTTTCTAAAAATTTTAGCTCATTATTTTTAAATCTATATAAATTATCTAAATTTATCGTTTCTATTTTTTCATTATCATCTAGCAATTTTAATATTTTATTTAATGTGTTTTTATTCGAATAAAAAATATCTGTATCCGGATTTGTATCTAACTCTAAGTTATCTATGCAAAATGTAATTGTAACTTTTTTACTAATTTTTAATAATTTTTTTATTATTTCTAATTCCTGTTTCGTATATCCTGCAAATTCATCTATATAAAATATTGCATTTTTAAATAAATCTATTTTATCTATATTTTGTGATAAAGTAGTTAATAAATCCGTTTCATCTATATATTGATTTTCAATGTTTAAGTTATATTCATCATACATTAAAATAATATCTTGTAATTTTGTTTTTAAATATTCATCTTTAATATTTTCTAAATTATTTTTTAAATCCTGTACTAATATTTCATTTTTTTTAAATTCAGATATTATTCTCATAATTAATTCGATATTTTCATCTGTTTTGCTTAATAATTTTAATTTCTTTTTTTGTTTCTGCAAAATAGAATATATTAACATGGCTTTTCCACATTTTGATATGTTATTATAAATTGTTCCTCCTATTTCATTTTTTACTCTATAGGCCATTCTATTGAAAGTAATAACTTCTGCATTTATTACCGATTTTTTATTTTCCATTAATTTTTTTTCGGCTGTGAAAGAAAATTGTTCTGGTGTAATTATATATATTTTACTTTTTTCATTATTTTTTATTAATTGATTTATTTCATTAAATATATATGAACTTTTTCCGCTCCCTGATTTTCCATAAACTATTGTTAACGCCATTTTTTTCACCTTCTTGCAAAAATTATATAAATTTAATATTCAAATGTCAATAAAATTCAAAATTTCATTTTTTATATTTCTTTTTCCATTGATTTTATTTGTTTATTATAGTATAATTTTTTTATACATACTTTTTAGATAAAATAAAGGAGATACACTCGAATGAAAAATGAGGTTTTTGATTTTTACGATAGAACTGTTCTTAAATCGTATAATCTAGATAAAACTATGCAAGATCAATTAAATGCTTTAGGCACTCTTGATGTTTTTACAAGAAAACATTGCGAAAATGTTGCTGCAATTACTTGTAGACTATGCGAATATTTACATTGCAGTAAAAAATTTACCGAATACTGCACAATTTGTGCTTACTTACATGATATTGGTAAATTATTTATACCTCCTGAAGTATTACAAAAACCAGGAAAATTAACAGAGGAAGAATATAGCATTATAAAAACACATACAACTATTGGATATGAAATGTGCATGAAAGATGTGAAATTACGTCCCTATGCTGCAGGCCCTTTATATCATCATGAAGCATTAAATGGAACAGGTTATCCTAATGGATTAACTAAAAAAGATATCCCTTATGAAGGTCAAATAATAAGAGTTGCAGACGAATATGATGCTATAGTTAGTAAACGTCAGTATAAATCTCATATTGGTATTTCTGATACTTTAAAAATAATTATTGAAAATACCACACCTTCTGAGCCAATAAAATCTTCTGCGATATTAAAAGAAATTGTTAATAATGCTAAATTTGGAAAAAACAATCCAGCTGTTGTAAAAGTTTTATTAAAAGTAGTTTTAGATGATGTTTATTACGAAATCGCATGTGCACAAGATTACATTGATTATTTAGAAGATAATTTAAAAAGATATGAACAGATTAAAAAATATTACAAAAAAATGACAGAAAGTAAAAGTGATTACAAAAAAGAATATTATTTAGCATATATGAAGGGCTTTTTTAAAGAAAATGAAAATGTAGATAATTATAATGAAATTTTTGATGATTATAAAAAAGCTTATGTGTTAAGAAAAGAAAAAATCGATAATTTATATAACGAAGTTAAAATCATAAAAAAATTAAAAGTATAAAATAAAAACGATAATTAAAAATTAATTATCGTTTTTTTCTTATTCTTCCAATCCAAAACTTACTCCTAAAGCATTATTTATTTTATTCATAACTATTTCATCGTCTATATGACCTATTTTTTCTTTTAGTCTACTTTTATCAATTGTTCTAATTTGTTCTGCCAAAACAACAGAATTGCTTTTTAATCCCTGTGCATCTCCCTGTATTTCAATATGTGTTGGAAGTTTTGTTTTATTTGTTTGTGAAGTAATAGCAGCAGCAATTACTGTAGGACTATATTTATTTCCTAAATCATTTTGAATTATTAAAACAGGACGCACACCACCCTGCTCAGATCCTACTACAGGACTTAAATCTGCATAAAACATATCTCCTCTTTTTATTGTCATAATTATTCACTCCTAATATTAGCATATTTTAAAAGTCTATATATTCGTAGATAAAATTGAAATATATAAATTAATTTTTTATTTTAGATTAAAAAGTTAATTTACTTCTATTTCATTATATTGTATGTTTATTGTCGTATTTTGGTTATTATCTTCTATAATAAGTTTAGTAGGCAATTTTGTCTCTTTATTTATGTATAATATTTTATTTTCCGCATATTTATTTTTTATACTATTTTTTGTTTTCATTATTATTTCAGTATCATTTTCTTCATAACTAGATTTTTCATAATTCTTATAATTTTCAATAAAATTAATTAAATCTAAATAATTTTCCTCTAAACCTTTATAATTTTCAAAAATTGTTGATAAATCTAGGGACGAATTTTCTATTGTTAAATTGTCCTTATTACGTACTATTTTTACGCCAGATATATTACTAGGTTCTACAACTTCTTGAATGCTTCCATTGTTAATATCATATTCTTGATTTAAAATATATTTATTTTTATTTTTATTACTATTTACCTGGATTGTAACTTTCGATTTATATGAACTAATACTTAAAATATAATCTACGATTTGTTGACTACTTATATTCTTTCCAAATTTTAAATTTTTACTCATATTTTTATAAATAAATATCATTATAATTATGATTAAAATTATTAATAGACATAATAAAATTTTTTTATTTAATTTCATAAACCTAATTTCTCCTTTTTTATATTAGATAAAATAAAACCTTTTTCATCTAATATAATTTTTATTCAAGAAATTAAATTTATATACATTAATTTTCTATAGCTGTCCCTTGTACACATCTTCTATATTGGGGTTCATTTTCTATACATGTAATTAATGTAATTTTATCTTCTTCTGATTTTCTTAAATAATTCCAATTTGTATTTTCAATTATTTCTAATGTATCAACAATATATTTTTTATTAAAATCTTCATTGGTATAAAAAATTTCATCACCTAATTTTAATTTTTTTAAATTTTCGAAATAATTAATTTCATAACCTCTATTATGTGCAGCAAGCCCAATATTTCCAGATTTAATTGCCGTATCTTCAAAATGTCCCACCTTATTTTTTAATATATCTCCTGATGTTCCTTCTGCTATTGGTGCTTTTAAATTAATTGCTGGTATTTCAATATACCAATTTCCAATGTTGTCTAAATATTCATATGAATTTTCGTTTTCAGAAAATTCTATTTTTTCATTATCCTTGTTTTCTGGAGTTATATTTAAGATATTCGAAAATTGTTCTTTTGGGTTATTATTAAAAAAGCAAAAATTAAGAATTAAAAAAATTATTAAAGTAATAATAAAACTTATTAGATTTATAACTTTACTTGTATATAACATTTTGATTTAAAAATATGTTGACATAAACCAATATTATATTATCATATCTTATTAAATTTGTAAAGAAAAAACGTTCGACATAATTCTACATTTTTAGATTATATCGAACATTCTATTAATTATTTTCTATATATGCTTTTAATTTCTCTGCTACACTAAATAACCTCATCGCATTTGATGCCTTAAACCAGATAGCATCTCCTTCTTTAATATTTTCTTTTAAATAATCGAATAATAAATCATTATTTTCAAAATATACTACATTCTCTTTATTCATACCATTTTTTATAGCTTCGTCAGAAATATATTTAGCATAATTTCCTACCACAAATAATTTATCCACATTATTATTATTCACTTCTATTCCAACTTTTCTGTGTAGCTCCTCAGTAAAATCTCCCAATTCTAGCATATCACCTAAAACTGCTATTTTTCTTTTTGCATGAATATTTTTCAAATTAACTAATGATGCCTTCATAGATTCGTAACTCGCATTATAACTATCATCAATTATAATAATGTCATTTTTCAAATAATGTGTTTCCATTCTTTTAGCTGTTAATTTAAAATTTTCTATTCCTTTCCTTATATCTTCTTCATTTATATCTAATAATTTTGCTACCGCTATTGCAGATAAGGAATTTAATATAAAATGTTCTCCAGATACAGGAACTTTAATTTTTATTTTTTTGTCTTTGTTTTTATAAGTAAAACTACTATTTTTTTCTTCTAAATTAATATCTATTCCTTTAAAATCACTTTCTTCGTTTATTCCATATGTATATACTTCTATATTTTCTTTATTTTCTAAATTCCACTTATTTAATAAATCATTATCATTATTAATAATAAGTATTTTTTTCTTCATTCCATCTAAAATTTCAAGCTTTGCTTTTAATATATTTTCTCGAGAACCTAAAAGTCCTATATGAGCCGTACCTATATTTGTTATAACCGAAATATCTGGTTTTGCAATTTTACTTAAATAGCTTATTTCTCCTAAATGGTTCATTCCCATTTCAATTACGGCTACTTCCTCATCTTTTAGTCGTAAAATAGTAAGTGGAAGCCCTACATAGCTATTATTGTTCCCTTCAGTTTTTAAAGTTTTATATTTTTGAGAAATAACATTTGCTATAATATCTTTTGTACTAGTTTTTCCAACACTGCCTGTTATACCAATAACTTTTATTTTTCCATCATAAAAGTTTCTTTTATAACTTGCCATTTTTCCCAATGCTGCCATTGTATCTTCTACTTGAATTATGTTCTTTCCTTCCTTCTCATATTTTTCTATTTCTTCTTTTTCTAAATTAATATTATTATTTATAATAACTGTATCTGCCCCTTTATCAAAAGCATTTTTCCAAAGGGAACTTCCATCTACTCTCTCTCCTTTTATGCCTATAAAAACATCTCCTATATTTAAAGTTCTTGTATCTTCAGAATAATTTTTACATTCTTTTTCTTTATTTCCTATTATCAAGTTTCCATTAGTGCACTTTAAAATATCTTTTATTTTTAAATTCATATATCCCTCCAATTCTAAGTTATTATATTCCTAAAATAAAAAAAAGGCAATATTTTTAAATAACAAAACCTCATTAGAATTTACTAATGAGGTTTTATTAAATTAATTAAAATGTTACTCAACACTTCTATTTGCTATTTCAATTGCCTTTGTAACTATATTTCCACATTTTTTAGATGATACATTTTTCCATCCTCCATCTTTTTTTACTTGATCATATACTCCTAATTCTCTTGCTATTTCTTCTTTTAACTTTTCTGACATTAGCTTAGTATTATTAGACATTTTAATATCCTCCTTATAGATAAATTAAATAAAAATAATATTTATCTATAATTTTATTATTAGCCTTTTTTTATTTTTTATTAAAAAATATCAATTTTTTTTACATGGTAAGAGTTCCATTAGGTGTATTATATATAACTAATATATCTTCTTCGTTTCCATTTTCTGCATTTATATAAACTAAAAATTCCGTTTCTTTTACTTTTCCTTTAAATTCATAACATAAAATTTCAGTTTTATATTCTGTTGGTATAATTGCTAACCCTTCACTTTCAATGCTTAAGTTTTTATTTAATGTTTTCTTTGCATCATCAATAGAAATTACATTTTTAGAAATATCTCTTTCAGTATGATTATTTAAATATCCTGTTGTTTCAATTCCTAATATTTCTCCATTATCCAAAGCCACTTTAACTTTTATTAAATCCGGATAAATTATTACATCATCTTGTGAATACGCATAATTAATAGTTACTGCTCCATTTTCATTTAAATAATAAGTTTCTTTCATATTAGGAAATCCATGATTATTTAAAAATTCTTTTGCCTTTATATTTGCTTGTTCATAATTTAAACTTTCTTCTAAAATCTCTCTATTATAATTAAAGTAAACTATTTCTCCTCCCTTTTGAGAAACTGCCATTGATATCGTCTTATCGTCATTTGTTAATATTGTTAAATTATATGAAGTTAAATCTGCATTTTCTGATAAACCAGAACTTGAAATTTCTTTTATATTTTCATTTCCACAAAATTCTTTTGCCTTATTTTTTGCATCTTCCTCTGAAATATTTTCCCCTGTGAGTGATTTTGGGATTGTTGTTGTTAAATGTTCTGAAAACGCTCCATCATAAATAAGTCCAGAATATTCATGAAAATTTTCTTCAAGTGAACTAAATATATCCAAATTTAAACTAACTGCTTGTGCAAATTGATCATCTTCTTTAGATGTTAAATCTTTCCACGATGTATTTCCTTTTTCTAAATCAGTTGCAAGTTGATTTAAAACATTTTTGAGTTCTATACTATATACATGTAAATCTTCTAAATTTTTTAAATCTTCATCTGTTAACTCTGCTCCTTTTATATTTTTTCTAGATAAAGAATAACTATAATCACTAACTTGATTTAAAAATTTAGCTGTTTTTTCAAGTTCCTGACTTTCTATTGGTAAACTTGCTAGATATGTTTCTGCAAGATTTGCTTCTCTCCATAAATAAGTTAATGTTTCGGCTCCATGTTCACTACTTGTTGATATTGTTGATTTTGCTAGATATGTCTCTACATTTTGAACATAATTTATTAACTCATAAAAATTGTTATTATATAAGTTTTCACTCGCAAGTTCTACCTCATTATTTTTCTTATACAAAAAATATCCTAAAATAATTACACTTACTATTAAAATAATAATTATAATCCATGTAATAATTTTTTTTGAATCTTTCATAAAATAATTCCTTTCTAATTAAAACTTTCAATTTTATTTTGTGTTAAATTGGAAAAAATATTCCATTTTACATATTTTTATGATAAAATATGTAAAATGAATAATAGCTAATATAAAAAAGGATGAATTTTTATGAAAAAAATAATGATATCTTATGCTTCATATGGAGGTGGTCACCTTTCGGCAGCAAAAAATTTAAAAGAATATATTGAAAAAAATTACCCAGATTATGAAGTTACTTTATTTGATTGTATGAGATATGTAAATCGCGTAATAGACAAAGTATGTGGTACAACATACTCTGGAATAACCAAAAATATTCCATGGTTTTGGGGAAAAATATATTACCATACTCAAAATCCAGTTATTGAAAAAGTCCTATCTTTGTCTAATAAAATCCTATCTTTTAAATTAGGAAGATTTTTAAAAAAAGAACCTCAAGACATTATAATTTCTACACACTTTTTTGTAGGGCATTTATTTTCTATTTTAAAAGAACGTAAAAAAATAGATTCTATACTTGCAACAATAATTACAGATTATGGCGAAGATCCATATAATGAATGGATAAGTAATCACGAATACATGGATTATATTTTTGTAGCACACTCAGAAATAAAAAATAAATTAATAGAAAAAGGCATTTCTGAAGAAAAGGTTTTTGATACTGGAATTCCAATTTCTGATAAATTTTTAAAAAATTATAATAAATCTGAAATATTTAATAATCTTGATTTAGATACAGACAAAAAAACTATACTTTTTTTTGGTGGTGGAGAGCTTGGTCTTGGAAAATCAAAAACTATAGAAGCCTTTGAAATACTTGTTAAAAATTTTCCTGATATTCAAATAATCGCAATTGCCGGAAAAAATGAAGTCTTAAAAAACAATTTTGAAAATATAGTAAAAGAAAACAATAGACAAAAAAATATAAAAATATTAGGTTTTACTACACAGGTTGCAGAATTTATGTCTATTTCTGATTTAGTTATAACTAAACCTGGTGGACTTACAACTACTGAGGCCCTAGTTTCAAATTTACCCCTTGTAGCAATTAATCCAATACCTGGTCAAGAAGAAGAAAACGCAAAATTTCTAGAGCAAAGTAAAGCCGGAATATTAATAAAGAATTTAGATGTTTTAGAAATAACTTTAAAAAAATTGTTATATGATCCTAAAAAAATTGAAGAAATGAAATTAAATATTCAAAAAATTTCTAAACCAAATTCTACTCAAAATATATGCAATATACTTTTATAAAACCAGATGTCTTTTTAACATCTGGTTTTTCTTTTAAAAATTACATTTGAGTTCTTCCTTCTAAAGCTTTAGTTAAGGTAATTTCATCAGTATATTCTAAATCTCCTCCTACAGGAATTCCATGTGCAATTCTTGACACTTTAATACCTAAAGGTTTGATAAGTTTAGATAAATACATCGCTGTTGCTTCACCTTCTACTCTAGGATTTGTTGCAATTATAACTTCTTTTATTTTTTCAGTATTTAGTCTATTAAGAAGTTCCTTTATTTTAATATCTTCAGGCCCTATTCCATTCATAGGGGAAATAGAACCATGTAAAACATGATATAACCCTCTAAATTCATGTGTTCTTTCCATAGAGACAATGTCACGTACATTTTCTACAACACAAATTATACTTTGGTCTCTATTAACATTTGAACATATTGAGCAAGGATCAGTATCTGAAATATTATAGCATTTTCCACAACACTTTAGATTCTTCTTTGCATTAATAATAGAATTTACAAAATCATCGGTTTGATCCTCGCTCCAATCCAAAACGTGAAAAGCAAGTCTAGCCGCTGTTTTATGTCCTATACTAGGTAATCGTTCAAAACATTGTATTAATTTTTCTATTGATGGTGCATATTCTGACAATTTTGCTTTCCTCCTTTTAGACTAAATTTATTTTCTACATAAGTCCAGGTATATTAAACTTGCCCATAGCATCATTACTTGCATCATCAACTTTTCTCAAAGCTTCATTTATACAAGTTAGAATTAAATCTTGTAACATTTCAACATCATCTGGATCAACAACTTCTGGTTTTATTTTTATTTCTTTGATTGCTTTAGTTCCACTTACTTTTACTTCAATTGCTCCTCCTCCGCTTGACGCTGAAAACTCTTTTTCAGCAAGTTCTTCTTGTGTTTTTGTTAAATCTGCTTGCATTTTTTTTGCTTCTTTCATTAAGTTATTTAAATTCATTCCGCCAAATCCTCCCATTCCTCCTGGGAATCCTCCTCTTTTAGACATATTCGTCTCCTTTCAATTAAATTATATTAAATGGTATATCACTTTTTTCCATTACTTTTTCAAACTCATTTAGAGAATTTTTTTCTTCTTGTTCTTGATCAACAAATTTAATTTGCATTTCTTTTCCACATGCCAAATGTATTATTTCTCTTAGGTCTTGCGTCGTATCTGGCCTATTCAAAAATGTTTTATTTGCACTATTCATCCCTTTAGGAAATTCTATTTCTATCGTCATATCATTTACTTCTCTAGCAATAGTTCCAGCCAAGTTCATATACATAACCATTTTTCCATCTTTTTTAAAATCATTTACTAATTTTGGCCAGTAATCTTGAGTTTTTCCCTTATATTTAGGCTCTATCTTTACTTTTTTTACATTCATTTGACCTTCATTACTATTTGCCTCATTTTTAGTATCATTTTTTTTAGCTCTTACAAAATTACCAGCTCGTAAAAAATTTTCTATTTTTGTTACTCTTTCTTCTAAATTTGAATTACTATTTGTACTTGATGGTTTTTCCAAATCATTTTTTGGAATTACATGATTATCATTTAAATTGCATAATCTTATCAATCCTGTTTGTAAAACAATAAGTTTTTGATTAGAAAATTTCATATCATTTTCTATTTTTGATAATTCACAAATTAAATCTATTAATTCTTGTTTTGAAATTTTTTCTGTAATTTGTTTTATTTTTTCTATTTCTTCTTTATTATACATTTCTGTTTTATTTGTTGTTTTATATAAAAGTATATCTTTTACGTATTTAATAATTTCCCAAATTAAATTGTTTATATCTTTTCCATCTTCTATTACTTCATTTATATTATTTAATGTATTTTCAACATTCTTATTTATAACAGATTCAACAATTTGATTTATAAACGTTGTTTTAGGTATTCCTACTAAGTCTTTTACTTTGTTTTCATCAATTTTCTCATTTGTTTCTTGTATGCACCTCTCTAGAATTGATAAAGCATCTCTCATTCCACCTTCTGAAAGAATTGCTATTAAATTTAATGCTTCATCTGTTATTTCTATGTCACTTTCTTTAGATACATACTTTAAATCTTTGACAATATCTTCATTAGATATTCTTTTAAAGTCAAATCTCTGACATCTAGAAAGTATTGTTGCTGGCAATTTTTGTGGTTCTGTAGTTGCCAAAATAAATTTTACATGCTCAGGTGGTTCTTCCAATGTTTTTAATAAGGCATTAAATGCTCCTATTGAAAGCATATGTACTTCATCAATAATATAAACTCTATATTTCGCCTTTGTTGGTAAAAAATTTACTGCTTCTCTTATACTTCTTACGTCTTCAACACTATTATTTGATGCAGCATCCATTTCAATTATATCAGTAAGAGAACCATCTAATGCAGCTTTACAAATTTCACACTCATTGCAGGGCTCTCCATCTTGAGGATTCAAACAATTAACTGCTCTTGCTAAAATTTTTGCTGTAGTTGTTTTTCCTGTTCCTCTTCCTCCATTAAACAAATATGCATGACCAACTCTTCCTGATATTAGTTGGTTTTTCAGAGTTTTTTTTATGTGTTCTTGTCCTACTATTTCAGAAAATCTTGTTGGTCTAAATTTTCTGTATAGAGCTGTATATCCCATTTTACACCTCCTAAAACTCAAAAATGGTGTGATTTTGAATCCTTCTATGGAAAGCATGCCACATAAAAGTATCTACTTATTG
Source organism: uncultured Clostridia bacterium (assembly GCA_947632585.1). Taxonomy (GTDB): domain Bacteria; phylum Bacillota; class Clostridia; order TANB77; family CAG-508; genus CAG-269. The sequence continues at coordinate 1,754 of CANRPS010000002.1, read as the reverse complement.
CTGCTTCCTTCCGGACCTGACAAGGTTCATAGTCCCTTATTGGCTTGCCCTCCATACAAGAATTCAATCTCAAACCATCTGAATTATATAACTTATTTTGCTTTTTGACAAGTACTTTATCAATTTTCTATTCTTTTAAAAACAACTTCCTTCAAATATATATTTTCCTCACCAATGGTTCCGGAACTTACAATATTTTCATTTGGAATTTCAAGACTAACACTTTCTGCTTTAAAAATTTTTCCAGAGTGTAATGTTATTGTAATATCAAAAGTTATTCTTCCTTTTAAATTTTGTTCATCTATATTTAATTTTTTTAATAGTTCATTGTAATTTATTTGCTCATCTTCATTTGATACATATGTTCCTATATTGTTGTTTGCACATCTAAATTCTATAATTCCCCCTTGATTTGATATTTGTAAGTTTCCTATATCAGTATAATTCCCACCTATAAATTCTAGTTCACTTATTTCATTTTCTTCATTATTTTCAAATAGTGTATTTTCTTTCTCAATCGGTTTATAAAATTTTATTTCACCTATATTAGGTCTTTCAGCAACATAAAAGTTATCTAATTTAATGCTTTTTATCGATGCTTGCTTATTATAGTTCTCATTTTTTTCTATATAAATGAAAATATCATTATTTTGAATACAATTTATATTCCATTTGTTCTCTGTTTCTGGATTATCTCTTCCGTCTGTTGATGATATTATAGAAATTTTTGAAACTTGAAATGGCATATTAGTTTCTCCATTTACACTATAGTGTAAAATAAACATAAGTGCAGTAAAAACTATACCAATTATAATTATTGATACTATACAAACATTAATTATTTTTTTACTTAATTTTTGTTTCTCCATTAATTACCTCTTATTCAAAATATTGTTTCTTTTTATCTCTTAATTTTTTAAAAAATTCTTTTAAGATTCCACTACATTCATTATTTAAAATTCCTTTTTCAAAAGAAACTTTATGATTAAATTTATATTCTGTAAATAAGTTAAATACTGAACCTACAGCGCCTGTTTTTTCGTCAAGTGCCCCAATAAATACATTTCTTATTCTTGCATTTATTATTGCTCCAGCACACATTGAGCATGGTTCTAATGTTACATACATATCACAATCATATAATCTCCATGATTTTAGTTTTCTACTAGCCTTTTGTATAGCTAAAATTTCAGCATGTTTTGTAGTATCAAGTTTTGTCTCCTTTTGATTATGTGCTTTAGCTATTATCTTTCCATCTTTTACTATAACACAACCTACAGGTACTTCTAATTTTTCATATGCTTTTTTTGCTTCTTTCAAAGCTTCTTTCATGAATTTTTCTTTTTCTTGCAATGTTTTCTCCTTAAAATTAGTTTAGTTCAATTATTATATATTGTTTATTTCTTTCTGTCAAATTATAAATTATTTCTTAAAATGATTAAGGTCGGCATGTGCCGACCATTAACCTAAAAATCGGTAGGAAGTACAGGATAGGAAATCAAGCCTGTGATGGTCAAAAAGTCATCTGTGAGGGTTACAGTTTGCAACTTCTTCAAGTTGGGAATTTCACATCCCAGAACATACATGTCACCCTTGTGAGTCATGAGATAGCAGTTCTTCCCATCCTTGATCACCACTTCCACTAACTTCTCATTCGGGACGAGTTCATAGTGTGCCCTCCGAAGCTTTGAAATCTCTCATGCTGTATCTCAACTGCAGACAGGGCAGGTGAGAGCAGAGATGTTTGACGCTGT
>CANRPS010000001.1 GCA_947632585.1 uncultured Clostridia bacterium | reverse complement strand
GCAGTGCCGACTGAATTGTCTTGGACACATTTTCAAGAACTAATTAGAATAGATAGAAAAGAAGAAAGAGATTTTTATGAACAAGAAGCAATTAAATCTAATTGGGGTTATAGAGAATTAAATAGGCAAATTAATACTAAACTCTATGATAGATATTTGATATCACCAGATAAGAATAAAATAATTACTGAATCGCAAAAAAACAAAATTGAAAAACAACCAGAAGAATTACTTAAGACACCATATATTTTTGAGTTTGCGGGTTTAAAAGAAAATAAAAATTATTTAGAAACGGATTTAGAAAAAGCATTGTTATCACATTTGACTGAATTTTTACTTGAATTAGGTAGAGGATTTTCTTTTGTTGCTAGTCAGCAAAGAATAAAAATAGGTACAGAGTATTATTATCCGGATTTAATTTTTTATAATCGTTTAGCAAAATGTTTTGTAATAATTGATTTAAAAATTGGCAAACTTACACATCAAGATATTGGGCAAATGCAAATGTATGTAAATTATTATAAAAAGACTCAAATGATTGAAGGAGAAAATGAACCTATTGGAATATTATTATGTGCAGATAAAGATGATGCTGTAGTAGAAATGACTTTAGGGGATGATGTGAAAAATGTATACGCATCAAAATATTTAACATATTTGCCTTCAAAAGAAGAATTGATTAAAATAATAAAAGATGAGAAAGAATTGTATGAATTAGCAAAAGAAGAAGGTGCAGAAAATGATTGAAAATAATGATAAAGGGGTTAATAAATCCGTAATCAACTGGTATCCAGGACATATGGCAAAAACTAAAAAAGAAATAATTGAAGACATAAAATTAGTGGATATTGTTATTGAAATTTTAGATAGTAGAATACCATTATCTAGTCAAAATCCAGACATATTAGAGATTATTAAGAATAAACCACGAATAATAATTTTAAATAAAGCAGATTTGGCTGATAAAGAGCAAAATAAATTATGGGTCGAATATTTTAAGAAAAAAGGAATAAAAGCAATTTTAACAAATTGTGAAACTGGAGAAGGAATTAATGAGACCATTAATGAAATAGAGAAAACTACTTTAGAAAAAAGAGAAAAAGATATAGAAAAAGGAAGAAATGGAAGAAAAATAAAAGCTATTGTGCTTGGTATACCTAATGTAGGAAAATCATCTTTTATAAATAAAGTTTCAAAAAATAAAAATGCAATGGTTGCAAATAAACCAGGAGTAACAAGAAAAAAACAATGGATAAGGATAAATGACAAAATAGATTTGCTAGATACAGCGGGTATTTTATGGCCTAAAATAAATGATAATAATGTTGGGGTCAATTTATCTTTTGTTGGAACAATAAAAGATGATATTTTACCTATTACAGAAATTGCATATGAACTATTGAAATTTTTGTTGTGCCATTATAGAAAAAATGTAATAGAAAGATATAAATTAACTAAAGAATATATAGAAGATACACTTTCTCAGGATAATCCGGAAAATGTAAATATTTATGAGATTATGCAAAAAATAGGAGAAAAAAGAGGTTGTATTATATCTCGGAGGAGAAATAGATGATGAAAAAACATCTAAAATTATTTTAGATGATTTTAGAAGTGGCAAAATTGGAAACATAACTATTGAATTAATAGAAAGGAAGTAGAAAATTGGATATAGAAGAATTTATACCTATAAAAAAAGAAAAAGAGGAAATAAACCAATTATCACCTCTGGTATGGGCATATGTTGGAGATGCAATATATGAATTATATGTAAGAACATATTTAGTGGATAATACAAAATTAAATCCTCATAAATTACATATTGAGACAATAAAATATGTAAAAGCATCATCACAAGCGGGATTTTTAAAAGAAATATATGAAGATTTATCAGAAGAAGAACAGGATATAGTTAGAAGAGCAAGAAATACAAATAACCATCATTTACCTAAAAACTCTAGTGTACAAGAATATATGTATGCAACTGCATTTGAAGCTTTAATAGGATATTTATATTTAACTAAAAAATATATTAGAATAACAGAAATAATAGAAAAATATATCTTAAAATAAAAAAAAATAAAAGACTCTAAATACAAGATTAGTATTTAGGGTCTTTTTGATATTGTAAACGTAAGTTATTTGTAACATTTTTTAGTTTAAAAAATAAAATTATATATATAATAAATATATAGGAGGATTAAAATTAATGAAACATAAATTTTTAATTTTAGGAGGAGATTTAAGAAGCATAAGATTAGCACGGAATGTTAGCAGATGATGGAAACAAAATTTTTTCATACGCACAAGAAGAATCGGAAGAAGTATTAGATAATAATAGTATAGAAAGATGTAATTCCTTAAAGGAAGGAATAGAAAAAGCACAAATAATAGTCGCTCCAATTCCATTTTCTAGTAATGGCGAAACTATTAATACTCCATTTTCAAAAGAAAAAATAAATATAGAAGATTTATTAAAATCACATAAATCAAAAATGTTAATAGCTGGAAATATAAATCCTGAAATAAAGGAAAAATTAGATAAAGAATATTTAGATGTTATAGATGTTATGAAAAGAGAAGAACTTGCAATTTTAAATACAATAGCAACTGCAGAAGGAACAATAAAAGTTGCTATAGAAAATACTGATGAAATTTTACAGGGAAAGAGGATACTTATTTTAGGTTTTGGAAGAGTTGCTAAAATAGTTGCAAATAAATTTAGCATGCTTTCAGCAAATGTCACATGTAGTGCAAGAAAGATATCTGATTTGGCATGGATTAAAGCATATGGTTATGATGCAATAAATATAAATGATATGATATATGATTTAAAAGATTTTGACATAATTATAAATACTGTACCACAAGTAATAATTGGTGAAAGAGAATTAAAACATATGGATCCTAATGTTTTATTAATAGACTTGGCCTCTGCTCCCGGAGGTATAGATAGTAAAATGGCTATTAATATGGGATTAAAATTTGTCTGGGCTCTTGCTCTTCCACGGAAAAGTTGCACCAAGTTCATCTGCAAAATTTATTAAGGAAACAATTTACAATGTTTTAGAAGAAAGGTCTAAAAATGTCGAATAGCGCGATGAAAAAATGGAAAAAATTACCAAAAAACTATAGACAAATTTATATAAAAGTTGTAAAATACAAAATGTAAAAGTTGCAACAAAAAAAATAAAATTATAGGAGGCAAAAGAAAATGGAAATTTTAAAAATTTCAAGTAAATCAAACCCAAATTCAGTAGCAGGAGCTATTGCGGGATTGATAAAAGAGTCACAAAGAGCAGAAATGCAAGCAATTGGTGCAGGAGCTCTAAACCAAGCAGTAAAGGCAGTAGCTATAGCAAGAGGATTTGTAGCACCAGCTGGAGTCGATTTAGTATGTATACCAGCATTTGCAGAAGTCGAAGTTGAAGGAGAAGATAGAACTGGAATAAAGCTTATTGTTGAATCCAGAAAATAAAATAGAAATTTTAGGCTATATAGTTACTTTCCAAAGTAACTATATAGTTTTTTCTATTATATATAGAAGTAATTAATTCTTGACTTTTATAAAAATTATTATATAATTACAATGTGATTTTTAATTTATAAAAGAGGTTTAGATGAAAAATAATATTTTCGGATATATATTTATTTTGTTTATAATAGCTATTATGGGATTTGCAGTATATAGAGTGCAAATAAGGAATAATGGCAACAACAACGCTAATTCTTCTAATTATGAAGACTCTGTACAAAATGTTCAAAAAGGTACTGAAATGACATTAGGAATTTCAGATTTTGATACCATAAATCCTATAATCACTAAAAATAAAAGAATACAAGATATTGATAAACTAATTTTTGAACCACTTATAAATATTACAGAAGATTATAAATTGGAATATGTTTTGGCAAGAGAGTGTGCAAAAAGTTCTAATAATTCCTATATCATAAAATTACGACAAGGTGTAAGATGGTCTGATGGAAGTAAACTTACAAGTGATGATGTACAATTTACAATAGATAGATTATTAAAAGATGAAAATGCAAATTCAGTATACAAAAAAAATGTAAACTTTATAGAAGAAGTAGATATAATTGACAATTATACATTAAAGATTATTTTATATGAAGATGTAAAGGATTTTGAATACTATTTGAATTTCCCAATATTAAGTAACTCATATTATAATGGGGAAGATTTTTGGAATACTGAAAAAAATAATGCTCCTTCAACAACAGGAGAATTTATGATTTCAGAAGTTAATAATAATACAATGGTTTTAGAAAAAAACCCTAATTGGTGGAACAAAGAAAGTACTTCTATAATAAATAAAATTACAATAAATTTTTATTCAACAGTTGCAGAATTATATAATGCTTTTAAAATGGGAGGAATAGACTTTATCTCAACTCAAAATCCAGATTATCAAAAATATATAGGAACTATAGGTTATGATGTGACAGAAGTTGAAGGTAAAGAATTTATATTTTTAGCTTTAAATACAAAAAATGGCATTTTATCAGATATAAATGTTAGAAAAGCGATAAGAGCTTCTATAGATAAAAATAGAGTAATATCAAATTCATACGGAAACTTGTATAAACCAGTTAATTTTATATTAAACACAGGGAATTATTTAGTAAATGTACAGGATGAGAATTTTTATAATTTAGAAGAAAAGAATAATTTATTAAAAATGTCTGGTTGGGAAGTAAGAAATCGGAGTATGGCAAAAATTAATAAATTATAGGGCGACTGCTATTGAATTAAGTTTAGTTGTAAGGGCTGCTGATAGAACAAGATGCATGGCTGCAGAAGATATAAAAAATCAACTTCTAGATCAAGGAATACTAGTAAATATTATATATGCAGATGACAACTCTTATAATTCATATTTAAATAACATGAATTATGATATGATGCTAGGAAGTATACAATCTGGATTGGCTCCGGATTTAACAACATATTTTGGAAATAATAATTTAGCTAATTTTTATAATTCAGAGACAATTGATATTATGAATTATATTGATAATATAAAAGATGAAAATGAACTCAAATCTAAATATCAAAGAATATATGAAATTTATAGAGAAGAAGTACCTTATATTGCTATAGCAAGAAATAAAATTTTTGCAATAAAAAATGTTGATTTAGTAGGGGAAATTAAAGCTAATTGGTATAATATGTTTTATAATATAAAAGAATGGTATAATACAAAATAAAAATAAAAAAAATCAAAAAAAGTATTGACAAAAAAATGTTTGGTGTATATAATGATAATACCAAACAAAAGTTTAATAAAATTAAGGAGGAAAAAATGTCAGAAAATAGTGAAAAAAAGAAAGCTTTAGACGTAGCATTAAGTCAAATAGAAAAACAATTTGGAAAAGGTTCAGTAATGAGACTTGGTTCATATAAAACTATGGAAATTGAATCAATATCAACTGGAGCTTTAGGATTAGATATAGCATTAGGAATTGGAGGATTACCTAGAGGAAGAATAGTAGAAATATATGGACCAGAATCTTCTGGAAAAACAACATTAGCTCTTCTTGCAATTGCTGAAGCACAAAAAGCTGGTGGAGAAGCAGCATTTATTGATGCAGAACATGCTTTAGATCCTGCTCATGCTAAAAAATTAGGAGTTGATATAGATAATTTAATAGTATCTCAACCAGATACAGGAGAACAAGCACTAGAGATTACAGAAAGTTTAGTACGCAGTGGTGCTTTAGACATAATTGTAGTAGATTCAGTTGCAGCTTTAGTTCCAAAGGCCGAGATAGATGGAGATATGGGAGATTCACATATGGGCTTGCAAGCAAGGCTTATGTCACAAGCTCTTCGTAAACTTGCTGGTGCTATAAATAAATCAAAAACAGTTCTAATATTTATTAATCAATTAAGAGAAAAAATAGGAGTAATGTTTGGAAATCCTGAGACAACAACAGGTGGTCGAGCACTTAAATTTTACGCATCTGTAAGATTAGATATTAGAAAAACAGAACAAATAAAACAAAATGGAGAAGTTATAGGACATAGAGTAAGAGTAAAGGTAGTAAAAAACAAAGTTGCTCCTCCATTTAGAGAAGCAGAATTTGATTTAATTTATAGTGAAGGAATATCAAAAGCTGGAAACATTTTAGATATGGCGGTAAATTTAGATATTATAGAAAAGTCGGGTTCATGGTTTAGTTATAATGGAGAAAAAATTGGTCAAGGACGCGATAATGCTAAAAAATATTTAACAGATAATCCAGAAATAATGGCAGAAGTTGATAAAAAAGTAAGAGATAATTTTGCTAAAGCTTTTGAGAAGAGTTTGGGTGAAGAAAGCAAAAGCGAATATGACGACAATGATGAATATGAAGATGAAGAAAATCTAGAAGATGATGAATAAATCTGTCTATGAATATAAGAAAATAAGATAAACTAAAAAATGAGGTTTATCTTATTTTTTAGTTAAGAATATTTTATTATAATAATATATTGCAAAGTTATTGCAATAAGATTAAATTTATATTAAAAATTAGTTAATATTGTTGACTTATAAAAAGTAATAATGATATACTAGTACCGAGAAAATTGTAAAAAAATACAAAATAATGAAGAAATAGCTATTATAGCTAGAAAGAGGTACTATTAAATGAAAAAAAATGTACAGGTAGTAACGATTATACTATTAATCAATATACTATCATGTATAGTAACAGCTCTATTTACATATAATGTAAAAGCAATATCACAATATACAGATAGTAATATAGAAGCAATAGATAATGCTAAATATCCTGAAATAAAAGAGAAAATTAATCAATTAAAAACTGAACATCCTAATTGGAATTTTAAAATATTATATACTGGAATAGATTGGAAAGACGCAATAACATATGAATATACAGGTCATGGATCATCACCTAAAAATCTAGTTCCAAATAGTTCTTCATATAAAGGAGAATGGCTATGTTCTTTATGTGGAGAAAAATCATATGATTCTGGAAGCTGGAGATGTGCTTCCGTATCAGCAATAGAATATATGATGGATCCTAGAGCATCATTAAATTCAACTGATATTTTTCAATTTTTAGAATTATCATATGGTAGTGAAGAATCATATTCAAGAGATGTTTTAAAACAGATGTTATCAGGAAGCTTTCTAGATAACAACTTATACATAGATACAATAATGAATTCTTGTAGAACATATAATACAAATCCATATTATATAGCTGCAAGAATTATACAAGAACAAGGAAAAGGTGGATCTACTCTAACAAGAGGAAATGGATATAATGGAGAATATGTAGGATATTATAATGTATTCAATATTGGAGCAACAGGTAGTGGAACTGCAAATGTTATATTAAATGGTTTGAAAAAAGCTCAAAGCTATGGTTGGACTTCAATGGAACTATCAATTGACGGAGGAATAAAAATAATAGCAAATAGTTATATAGCAGTTGGACAAAATACATTATATTTACAAAAGTTTGATGTAGATAATTCTGACGGAAAATTATATTGGCATCAATATATGCAAAATATATTAGCAGCTCAACAAGAAGGAACAACGTTAAGAAAAACAATAAATAATATAGGAGCATTAGAAAATGGATATACATTTTTAATACCTGTTTATGAAAATATGCCAGCTACAACAACATTAAGACCTTCTTCAATAGGAGTAAATAATACACAACAGGATGTGGAACTTGTAAAAATAAATGTTACTGGAACATTAAATATAAGACAAGAGCCTAAAAAAGCATCATCTATAATTGGAAGTTTAAGTTCAGGAGAAATTGCGATAAGACTAGAAAAAGCTACTCAAAAAGTTGATGGTACATATTGGGACAAAATATTAAAAAATAATGGAACAACAGGATATGTTGCAAGATGTACATATGATAATGAATCAGTATATAAAGAATACTTAATTCATGTTAGTGGAACACCAAATGAAGCAGATGCTACTACAGGAACAGATAATGGAGTTACATCATCATTAAAAGGAGATGTAAACTCAGATGGGAAAGTAACAGCAAGTGATTATGTTTTAATAAAAAATAGTATTATGGGAACATACACTTTTACTGAAGAACAAAGAACTAGAGCAGATTATAATGAAGATGGAAAAGTGACAGCAAGTGATTATGTTTTAATAAAAAATAGGATAATGGAAAATTAAAAAAGAGATTTGAAGGGAGTATTATGATGATAAACAGAAACAAATTTTTAAAAACAATTCTTTTGACAATTATGTTTTATTTATGTATTATTGTTGGAGTAAAGGTTAAAGCTGCACAGCTTGCTATAGGTGTATCTAAATCAACAGCAGATGTAAATGAAACTATAACGATTACTATTACATCAGAATATACAGGAAGAATAAACTTATCTGCAAGTGGAGGAACTTTATCAGCATCTAATGTATGGGTAGAAGGAAATAGTCAAACAGTTACCCTAACTTCTTCTACAGCAGGAACTATAACAATTACAGCAACTCCTGAACCAGATAATCTTTCAGATAGTAATGGCACAGATGTTAGTAGAAGTGTAGAAGCTCAAGGAGCAAAAGTTACATTTAATGATACAGCAGAGATAGTTCCACCTCCACAAGAAGAAACACCTCCTGCTAAGTCTAATAATGCTAATTTAGGTAATTTAGGAATTAGACCAAATGACTTTACAGGATTTAAACCTGGAACAACTTCATATAATGTAACAGTTCCAAATGATGTAGATAAAGTTGAAGTTTATGCAGTTGCAAAAGATTCAAAATCAACGATTACAGGAACAGGAAATCAAAATTTAAATGTAGGAGCAAATGCTTTAAAAGTTGTTGTTACAGCAGAAGATGGAACAACAAAAACATATACAATAAATGTTACTAGACAAACAAAAGAAGAGACAGAAAATACAACTACAACAAACGAAGTAGCTAATGAAACTTCAAATGAAGCAACTAATTCTACAATAGAGGGAACTGCTGTAGATTATAGTGAATATGATTTACAAGAATTAGAAGTTGAAGGGTATACTTTATCACCAAAATTTTCTCCAGATGTATATGAATATAAAATAAATGTAACTTCTAAAGATGTAACAGAATTAAACATAAAAACAAAAGGAAAAAATGAAAAAGTAAAAATAGAAATAGTTGGAAATACAAATTTACAAGAAGGAGAAAATATAATAACTATTTTAGTAACAAATGAAGTTACTGGAGATAATGCTACATATCAAATCATTGCTAATAAAACAGAAAAAATAGATTTAGAAGAAGCTAATGCAGCAATAGATGCAAATATAGCTAAAGCTAATAAAGTGAGAATGATTATATTGGGAATAGGATTATTTATAATTGCTGCTGCTGTTGTATTTATAATTGTAAGACATAAAATGAAAAAGAATTTAGAAGATGAATATGAAAAATATGAATATGACGATGAAGATGATGAAGACGACAATTATGATGTTGAAGATGAAGAGGAACAATATGATGAAGAAACACCAAAAGCATTACAAAAGAAAAAAACAATTAATATAGATAGCAAAGATCAATTAGGACAAATAAAACGACCTGAAAAGAGATCAATAAAAGAAGATGAAGAAGATAGATATGGTGGAAGAGGAAAACATTTCTAAAAAATGAAGTACATAAAAAATACCTATAGTGTTAAATAAAACACTATAGGTATATTTTTTATTTTTTAAACATATATTATTAAATACGAATGTAAAAATATTTATTAAAATATCATAAAAATCTATTGCTAAATTTAAAATTCTGTAATATAATCGTAAAAAAAATGTAATAATAATGTAAAAAAATAAAGGAGAACGATAAACAATGTTCAATTTAGGTTGGGGACAAGATATAGGAATAGACCTAGGAACTGCTACTGTTATAGCATATGTGAAGGGAAAAGGAATAGTACTTCGTGAACCTTCAGTAGTTGCTGTAGATAATAATACAGGAGCAGTAGTTGCAGTTGGTTCAGAAGCAAGACGTATGTTAGGAAGAACTCCTGGGAACATAGTAGCAACAAGACCATTAAGAGAAGGTGTAATTTCAGATTACACAGTTACAGAAAAGATGCTAAAATATTTTATTAGAAAAGTAGGAGGAAGGACTTTGTTTTCTCCAAGGATAATGATTTGTATTCCATCGAGAGTAACAGAAGTTGAAAAAAAGGCTGTAATAGATGCTGCAACAAATGCAGGAGCAAGAAAAGTATATTTAATTGAAGAGCCAATAGCAGCAGCAATAGGAGCTGGAATAGATATATCAAAACCTTGTGGAAATATGGTTGTAGACATTGGTGGAGGAACGACTGACATAGCAGTTATTTCATTAGGTGGTTCAGTAGTTAGTACTTCCCTAAAAGTAGCAGGTGATAAATTTGATGAATATGTTGTAAAATATATAAAAAGAAAATATAATTTGGCAATAGGAGAAAGAACAGCTGAAGACTTAAAAGTAAATATAGGATGTGTATATCCTAAAATACAAGATGTAGAAATGGAAGTAAAGGGAAGAAATTTAACAACAGGACTTCCTACTACAATTACTATACATTCAAGTGAAATGGTAGAAGCACTTAATGAACCAGCTATGATGATAGTAGATGCGGTGCATTCAGTTTTGGAAAAAACTCCTCCAGAACTTGCAGCAGATATAGGAGACAAGGGAATTTATATGACAGGTGGAGGATGTCTAATTGATGGTTTAGATAAGTTGTTACAAGAAAAAACTGGAATAAATGTAATGATAGCTCAAGATACAGTATCATGTGTCGCACTTGGAACAGGAAAAGCCTTAGACAATCTAGATGCTTTAAATGAAAAATCAAGAAAATAAGCATAAAAATTAATAAAAAAGTAATAATAAAATTTGAAGGTGAAAGTATGAAAAAAACCAGAAAAATAATTATTATTACTTTTTTATTGTGTGTATTTATTTATGTTTGCAAGATAGATAGTATACCCAATAACGTAATATTATATAATGGTGAAGAATTAAAAATAGGAAATTTTTTAGGTATTTCATTAAAAATAGGAAATGAAAATTGCAATACTATTCTTACTTCATCAAAAATAGAAAATAATAAAGATATAAAAAATAATATAGTAGATGTAACTTTATTTGGATTATTTAAAGTAAAAGAAGTTTCAATTAATATTATAGAAGAAAAAACTATAATTCCAATAGGACAAATATCAGGATTGAAACTATACACAAATGGAGTTTTAGTAGTTGGATTAAGTGAAATAACTGGCGAAGACAATATTAATTATAAACCATATGAAGAAACTGAAATACAAGAAGGAGATAGAATAATAAAAATAAATGGAGAAGACATTACTGACACAAGACATTTAACTAGTATTGTAAATTCTTCAAAAGGAAATAGTTTAGAAATTGAATATGTAAAAAATAATGAAATAAAAAATGAAACTATAGTACCAATAAAGGGAAATGATGGAACATATAAAATAGGATTATGGGTAAGAGATAGTGCAGCCGGAATTGGAACACTTACTTTTTATGAACCATCAACAGGAAATTTTGCGGCTTTAGGACATGGAATAACAGATAATGATACTGGAGATTTAATAGAAATTTCAAATGGAGAATTTTTAACTACAAAAATAATATCAATTACCAAAGGATTAAAAGGAACTCCTGGAAGAATTCAAGGGACTATTGAAAATCAAAAGACAATAGGAACGATATATAAAAATACAAATCTAGGAATTTACGGAATTGTAAACAATTTATCGGCAATAAAAATAGACCTAACAAAAGAGATGAGAGTTGCAAGAAGATCAGAAATAGCTTTGGGAGATGCAATAATGTATTGTGATTTGGATGGTTTAGGAGCAAAAGAATATAAAATTGAAATCGAAAAAATATTTATAAATGATGATGTAGACAATAAATCGATGATGATAAAAGTAAAAGATCAAGAATTGTTAGATAAAACAGGAGGAATAATACAGGGAATGAGTGGTAGCCCTATAATACAAAATGGAAAATTTATTGGATGTGTTACTAATGTTCTAGTAAATGATTCGACAAGAGGGTATGCAGTGTTTGGAGATATAATGATTAAACAAATGTCAGAATAAAAAGATATTAAAAGTATTGAAACAAAGACTAAAATTTGATAAAATAGAAAAATAAGAAGAAGCATAAAGAAAGAAGGATTTAAATTAAATGAAAATAGGAATAGTTGGACTTCCAAATGTAGGAAAAAGTACATTATTTAATAGTATTACAAAAGCTGGTGCAGAATGCGCAAATTATCCATTTTGTACTATAGAACCTAATGTTGGTGTTGTAGCAGTACCTGATGAAAGATTAGAAAATTTAGGAAAAATGTATAACACAAAAAAAATAACACCAGCTGTAGTGGAATTTGTTGATATTGCAGGATTAGTAAAAGGAGCTAGTAAAGGAGAAGGCCTAGGAAATAAATTTTTATCAAATATAAGAGAAACTGATGCTATTGTAGAAGTGGTAAGATGCTTTGAAGACTCAAATATAGTACATGTTGATGGAAATGTAGATCCTATAAGAGATATTGAAACAATAAATCTTGAACTTATATTTGCAGATATTGAAACAATTGACAGAAGAATAGATAAGGCAGTTAAAATGTTAAAAGCAGATAAAAAATATGAATTTGAGATAAACTTATTAAAAAAGATAAAATTGGGATTAGAAAATGGAATGCCAGCAAGAAGTTTAGAATATAATGAAGAAGAAAAAGAACTTTTAAATGAAATGTTTTTATTAACAAGTAAACCTTTAATATATATAGCAAATGTATCAGAAGATGTATTACTAGATGTTGAAAATGATGAATTTGTAAAAAAGGTAAAAGAATATGCAAAACATGAAAAATCAGAAGTTATTCCTCTTTGTGTAAAAATTGAAGAAGAATTATCTTCATTAGATTCAAACGATAAAAAAGAAATGCTTGAGGCTATAGGGCTAAAAGAAGCAGGATTAGATATATTAATAAAAAAGAGTTATGACCTTTTAGGACTTATGTCTTTTCTAACAGCTGGAGAACCTGAAGTAAGAGCATGGACTATAAAAAAAGGAACGAAAGCTCCAGAAGCTGCTGGAAAAATTCATTCAGATATACAAAGAGGTTTTATAAAAGCTGAAATAATTTCTTATGATGAATTAATAAAAGAAGGTTCAATGGTCGCAGCTAAAGAAAAAGGCTTAGTTAGACAAGAAGGAAAAGATTACATTATGCAAGAAGGAGACGTAGTTTTATTTAGATTTAATGTATAATTTTTGTAATATTTCTGTAACAAAAATGTAATATAAAATGTAAAAAAAACATTTGACATATGTAAAATATTGTTGTAAAATGAAAAAAGAATAGCAAAAGAAAAACATATTATTTTGTTATTAATTTAATATATAATATAAGGAGAGAGTAGAAAGATGAAAAATACAAAATTTTTAAAGAGTTTAATTATATTAGGTTTAAGTTTATTATTAATATTGGTACAATTTAATATTGTTTTCGCATCAGATGACTTGTATGAACCATTTGCAGAAATTCCAGTTGAAAACAATGCTGCTACTAACAATGCTGTTGGAAATGAAATTGGAAATGGAATAAGTAATACTACTCCAATTAGTAATAATACTTCAGTAAATAATACAGCAAGAAACAATACTATAGGAAATTCAGTAACTAACAGAGATGTTTCTAACACTAACCAATTAGCAGAAACAGGATTAGCTCAAACAGGTGGAATAATAGCATTAATTATAGTAGTTTTAGCTATATCTGCAATTTATTCTTATAAAAAAGTTGATGATTATAAAAAATTATAAAATATAAAAGTATAAAATAAATAAATAAATAAATAAAATAGCAATAAAATAAAATATACATTTTATTGCTATTTTTTTATTTTTCTGCTATTATAGATTATATACATACAATAATAAAGATAGAAAGGAAAAGCAAATGAAAAACAAAATTACAACAATTATATTATTTTTAATAATGCTTGTATTAATACTTGGTGTAGCAGCTGTAGGATATTTCATGTATAATGATTTAACAGATCAAGAAACTATATATAAAGTCGGAGGAATTATAACAGAACAACCAAGTGAAAAAACAAATGATACACCTTCTAGCGAAAGTGAGAGTATTAGTAATTCTATACAAAGTGTTTTAAATAATGTACAATCAGAAGAAATACAAACTGAACATATGGCTAATTCTAGTGATATAAGTAAATATTTTTATAATCAATTAGATGATGTTCAAAAAAAATTATATGATGGATTAGCAAATAATAAACAAAATTTAAAGTATGGAGATTATGTTATTAGTTATGGAAATGAATTTTCCGATATCCTTTCTGAAGAAAATGGTGGAGAAAAATTAGGTGATGATTATCAAACTGCTATTGAAGCTTTTACACATGATAATCCAGATTTATTTTATATAGATGTTAACAAAATGTATTTAAATATAAAAACCATTACGAGATTATTTTCTACATCATATGAAGTATATATGTCTCCTGCAAAAGGTTCAAATTACTTATCAGATGATTTTTCAAATACTGAACAAATTGAACAAGGAATAGAAGCTGTTGAAAGAATAAAAAATTATGTTCTAAGTAATGTAAAGGGAACAGAATATCAAAAAATAGCACAGATACATAATTATTTAGTAGATAGTATAGAATATGATGCTAGTTACAAAGCTATAGGTACATACGGACTTTATGGTGCTTTAATTGCAAAAAAATGTGTTTGTGAAGGATATGCAAAGTCATTTAAATACTTAGCTAATGCTGCAGGATTTGAATGTGAAATAATGCAGGGAATTGCAACTAATAGTTCTGGAAGAACTGAAAACCATGCTTGGAATTGTGTAAAAGTAGATAATAATTGGTATGCAGTAGATCCAACATGGGATGATCCTATAGTTATAGGATATAATGGTGAACCAATTCAAGGTACAAAATCTGATCCAATAAAATACAAATTTTTCTTAAGAGGTTCATATACATTTGAAAAAGATCATAAATTAGAATATCAATTTTCTGATGGAGGAAAGGTATTTAAATATCCTACATTAAGTATAGGTGATTATAAGAAGTAAAAAGTATAAATAATAGAAACTTAAAGAGGTGAGAAAATGTCAAAACCAATAGTAGCAATTATAGGAAAACCAAATGTAGGAAAATCTACTTTTTTTAATTATATTGTGGGAAGTAGAATTTCCATTGTCGAAGATACACCTGGAGTTACAAGGGATAGAATCTATGGTGAAAGTAATTGGAGAGGAAGAAACTTTACATTAATAGATACAGGAGGAATAGAGCCTACAACTAATGATGTAATTCTTTCACAGATGAGATTACAAGCTGAAATGGCAATAGAAATGGCAGATGTAATAATTTTCTTAACAAATATTCGTGAGGGGGTAACAGCAGCTGATGAAGATATTGCATTAATGCTTAAAAAATCGAAAAAACCAATTGTACTTGTTTGTAATAAAGCAGATAGCTATGAAAAGTTTAAAAATGAAGCATATGAATTTTATAAATTGGGGCTAGGTGAGCCGATGCTTGTTTCAGCAAGTAATGCTCAAGGAATAGGAGATGTACTTGATGCAATTTATGATAAGTTTCCAAATTCAGAAGAAGAAATAGAAGATGATGAAAGAATTAAAGTTGCTGTAATAGGAAAACCTAATGTTGGAAAATCTTCTTTAATAAATAAAATACTTGGAGAAAACAGAAATATTGTAAGTGATATAGCTGGAACTACACGTGATGCAATAGATTCTTATTTTGAAAATGATAAAGGAAAATATATTTTTATTGATACAGCAGGTATTAGAAAAAAGAGCAAAGTTACAGAATCAATAGAGAAGTATAGTGTTATGAGATCAATACTAGCAATAGAAAGAGCAGATGTATGTTTGATGTTAGTAGATAGCCTAGAAGGAATAACAGACCAAGATGCTAAGATTGCAGGAGAAGCACATGAGGCAGGAAAAGGTGTAATTATAGTTATTAATAAGTGGGATGAATATGATAAAAAAGATGGATCATTAGAAAAATATACAAAAGAAGTATATAATAAACTTTCTTATTTATCATATGCTCCAATAATATTTATTTCAGCTAAAACTGGGCAAAGGGTAAATAAGTTGTTTGACCTGATAAATAAAGTAGCTGAAGAAAATTCAAAAAGAATTACAACTGGAACGTTGAATCAGGTAATAAATGAAGCAATTGCAATTGTACAACCACCTACAGACAAAGGAAAAAGACTTAAAATATTTTATGGGACACAAAGTTCTACAAAACCACCAACATTTGTTATATTTGTTAATAAAAAAGAACTTTTTCATTTTTCTTATGAAAGATATTTAATAAATCAATTTCGAAAAGAATTCGGTTTTATAGGAACTCCTATTAGAATTATAGCGAGAGAAAAAATAGATAAAGATAAATAAATAAAAAAGGAATTTATACAAAAGTATGGATTCCTTTTTGTTACGTTATTGTTACAATTTTTACAATTACATTAAGTTTTACAAACTTTATTGAAAAAAGAAAATCTGTACTTTATAATTATAAAAAATAAATATTAAAAACTTTTCGCAGAACTAAATGTTCTACGATTTTTTTATATTCATATAGTTTTATTTTTTATTTTTTATTTATCATTGACAAATAGTGGTAAATATATTATAATGTTAACCGAGACTAACAAAAAGGAGAATTATATGATATCAAAAGCTTTAGGTGAATATTTAAAAACAATGTATATATTAAATGTAAGAATAGGCGAAATTAGAGTAACAGACATAGCTAGTGAAATGAATTGTACTAAGCCTAGTGTAAATAAAGCAATAAAAAGTTTAAAAGAAAATAAATTAATAAATTATGAAACATATGGAAAAATAGAATTAACAAAAGAAGGAGAAGATTTAGCAAAAAAAATATTAGAAGCATATGATATTGTTTATATATTTTTGAAAGATGTACTTGGTCTTTCTGAGGAAGATGCAAAAATAGATGCTGAAAAAATAAAATTAAACCTAACTGATAATACTATAAATAAATTAGCAAAATATGTATATAAAGAATTAAATTTAAATGAATTAAAATGCAATTACGATATAGGAAATACAAAATGTTTAGAGTGTTCAAGAAGAAAGTTAAAAAAGACTAAAAATTTGGAGGAGAAAAGATGAGCTTGTTAGAAATTAAAGATTTGTATGTTAATGTGGAAGAAAAAGAAATTTTAAAAGGAATAGATTTGAAAATAAATAAAGGAGAAGTTCATGTAATAATGGGGCCAAATGGTTCTGGAAAATCTACGACTGCAAATGCTATTTTAAATAATCCGGCTTATAAAAAAATCAAAGGTAGTATTTTATTTGATGGAGCAGATATAACTAATTTAAAAACTGATGAAATAGCAAGAAAAGGTATTTTTATGTCGTTTCAGTTACCAGAAGAAATACCTGGTATTACTGTAAGTAATTTTTTAAGATTTGCTAAAAATAAAATTACAGGTAAACCAATAAAAATATTTGAATTTAAAAATGAACTAAAAAAACATATGGAAGAACTCGGTATAAAACCAGAATATAGCGAAAGATACCTAAATGTTGGATTTTCTGGAGGAGAAAAGAAGAAAAACGAAATTTTACAACTACTTACTTTAAATCCTAAGCTTGCAATACTTGATGAAACAGATTCTGGTCTTGATGTAGATAGTGTAAATATAGTATCAAAAGGAATTGAAATGTTCAAAAATAAAGAAAATGCAATTTTAATAATAACACATAATACTAAAATACTACATGCTCTAAAAGTAGATTATGTTCATGTCTTAGTAAATGGTAAAATTGTAAAAACAGGAACAGGTTCATTAGCACAAGAAATTGAAGAAACAGGATATAAAAGTTTTAAATAATTTAGGAAAGGAAACTTAAAGTTGAAAACAAAATTGGATGAAATAAACAGAAATGTTTATAACATAAAAAATAAAGATGATTATGAATATAAAATAAAAAAAGGCCTAACTCCTGAAATAATTAAGGAAATTTCAAAACAAAAAAATGATCCAGAATGGATGAAAGAATTTAGACTAAAGGCATTAGAAACGTATAATAAATTAGAAATGCCAACATGGGGACCTGATTTATCTATGTTAAACATGGATGAAATCGCGACATATGTAAGACCTAAATCAAAGATGACAGGAAATTGGGATGATGTGCCAGAAGATATAAAAAATACTTTTGATAAACTTGGAATACCAGAAGCTGAAAAAAAATCATTAGCTGGAGTAGGAGCACAATATGATTCAGAAGTTGTTTATCATAGTATGAAAAATGAATTAATTTCTCAAGGCGTAATTTATACAGATATGGAAACGGCTGTAAGAGAATATCCTGATATTGTAAAAGCACATTTTATGAAATGTGTACCATTAACAGATCATAAATTCGTAGCACTTCATGGTGCTGTTTGGTCTGGAGGTTCATTTGTATATGTGCCAAAGGGAATTAAAGTAGAGATTCCACTTCAATCATATTTTAGATTAAATTCACCAGAATCAGGACAATTTGAACATACTTTAATTATAGTAGATGAAGGTGCATCACTTCATTTTATAGAGGGCTGTAGTGCACCAAAATATAATAAAGTAAATCTTCACGCAGGATGTGTTGAACTATATGTTAAAGATAATGCTTATTTAAGATATTCTACAATAGAGAATTGGTCTAAAAATATGTTAAATCTAAATACCAAAAGAGCAATTGTAGGAAAAAATGCGAAAATAGATTGGGTATCTGGCTCATTTGGCTCTAAAATATCTATGTTATATCCAATGAGTATATTAAATGGAGAAGGAGCAAGAACAGAATACACTGGAATTTCATTTGCTGGAAAAGGGCAAAATTTAGATACGGGATTTAAAGTTATTCACAATAATAAAAATACATCTAGTTTAATAAATTCTAAATCCATCTCTAAAAATGGTGGTACAGCAACATATAGAGCATTGGTTAGAATAAACGAAGTAGCCAAAGGCTCTAAATGTAATGTGAATTGTGAATCACTTATGTTAGATGATATATCAAGATCTGATACAATTCCTGTAAATGATATTAAAACAGACGATGTAGAATTTTCTCATGAAGCTAAAATTGGTAAAATAAGTGATAAATCAATTTTTTATTTAATGAGTAGAGGGTTAAGTGAAGAAGATGCAAAAGGTATGATAGTACGAGGCTTTGCTGATCCGATATCAAAAGAACTTCCAATTGAGTATGCAGCTGAAATGAATAATTTAATCAATTTGGAATTGGAACGGAAGTATAGGATAAAGAAAGGAATGTCAAAATGATATTAAATGAAACACCTATAAGAACATCAAAAAATTATGGAATAAATAATATTGATATAGATGATTTTAGTATACCTGAAATACAAGAAACATTTGAAGAATTAAATATAAGCGGAGATGTAGATGAATTTACTATTAAAAAAGAAAAAAACAAAATAGATTTAAAATATGGAAATGGTGAGGTCTTATTAAAACAGATCAAAAATTATTCAAATGTAAATTTTCATATAATAGTAGAAGGTAAAAAAAATAAAGAATTACAATTAGAATTTGATTTAACAAACAAAAATCAAAATTTAGTAGATAATATTCTAATCGAAGCAAGAGAAAACTCTAATGGCATAATAATTATTAAATATTTGTCATCTAAAAATGATAAATGCTATCATAATGGCTTGATTAAGGTGCTAGCACAAAAAAAGTCGAATTTGAATATAATATTTGTAAACATGCTAAATAATAAAACAGAAAACTTTACTTCAATAGAAAATATATTAGAAAACGACTCAAAAGTGAAATACAATATTATCGATTTTGGTGGTAAAAATAGTATAACTAATTATTATACTAATCTAAAAGGTGAAAATTCAAGTAATGAAGTAAAAACTATTTATTTAGGTACAAGTGAACAAACATTAGATTTAAATTATATTGTTGAAGTATATGGTAAAAATTCTATAATTAATATGGATGTAAAAGGAGCTATTAAAGATAAGTCAAAAAAACATTTTAAAGGTACGATAGATTTTAAAAAAGGCTCAAAAAAATCAAAGGGTAATGAAAATGAATTTTGTACTATTCTATCTGATAGAGCAAAATCAATTTCACTACCAATGCTTTTATGTACAGAAGAAGACGTGGAAGGAAATCATGGAACTGCTTCTCGGAAAACCTAACGAAAAAGAATTATTTTATTTAATGAGTAGAGGTTTAAGCTTAAAGGAAGCACAAAAATTAATTGTAAGAGGAGAGTTTAATGAAATAATTGAAGATATTCAAAATGAGAATATTAAAAATATAGTAATAAATGAAATTGATAAAAAATTATAAACAAGGAGATTTGAATATAATGAATGTAGATGAAATAAGAAAGGATTTTCCAATATTTGAAAATAGAGACATTTCTTATTTAGATAATGGCGCAACAACTCAAAAACCATTAAGTGTAATAGAAGAAGTTAATAATTTTTATAAAAAGTTTAATGCAAATCCTCATAGAGGGGCGTATACCTTAAGTATGGAAGCTACTGAAATTTATGAAAATACAAGAACTAAGATTGCCAAATTCATAAATGCAAGAAATAGAGAAGAAATAATATTTACAAAAAATGCTTCAGAATCTTTAAATTTAATTGCATATTCCTATGGTATGGAAAATGTGAAGGAAAATCAAAAAATAGTTCTTTCTATAATGGAACACCATTCTAATTTAGTTCCTTGGCAAAAAGTTGCGAAAACTACAGGAGCAACATTAGAGTATATGTATATAAATGATGATTTTGAAATTCCTGAGAGTGAAATAATAAAAAAGATAACACCTAATACAAAAATAGTTGGGATAACACATGTATCAAATTCTTTAGGCACTATAAATGATGTTAAAAAGATTATTAAATTTGCTCATAAAAACAATGCAATTGTAGTTTTAGATTGTGCTCAAAGTATACCTCATATGAAAATAGATGTACAAGATTTGGATGCGGATTTTATTGTGTTTTCAGGACATAAAATGCTTGCTCCACTAGGAATTGGCGTTTTGTATGGTAAAAAGGAATTATTAGATAATATGACACCATTTTTGATGGGTGGAGACATGATAGAATATGTATATGAACAGAAAACAACATTTGCTCCATTACCTAATAAATTTGAAGCAGGAACACAAAATGTAGGTGGTGTTGTAGGTCTTGGGGCAGCAATTGATTATATAGAAAAATTGGGATATGATAAAATTAGTAAACTAGAAAGAGATATAACATTATATGCAAGAGAGGAACTTTCTAAACTAAATTATTTAACATTATATATGACTCCTAATGTAGAAAATCATTCTAGTACAATATCATTTAATATAAATGGAATTCATCCACATGATATTGCAAGCATACTAGATAGTGAGAGCGTTTGTGTTCGTTCACGGAAATCATTGCACACAACCACTTATGAGATTCTTAAATATTGACTCAACATGTAGAGCCAGTTTTTATTTCTATAATACGAAAGATGATGTAGATAGATTGGTAAAGGGACTAAATAAAGCTTATATGATGTTTAAAAAATATATAAAAAATTAAAATCAGAATACAAAAGATTGGGGGCGAAAAAATAAATGGATGATTTAAATGAAATGTATAATGATTTAATTATGGAACACAGCATGAATTCATATAATAAGAAAAAACTTGAAAATCCAGACATAGAAGAAAAGGGACATAACCCAAATTGTGGAGATGAAATTATATTAGAAATAAAACTAGATGGAGATATTATTAAAGATATGGCATTTTCTGGCCATGGATGTGCTATATCAACAAGTTCAGCATCTATTATGATAGATACTTTAAAAGGAAAAACTATATCTCAAGCAAAAAAAATAATAGAAACATTTATTAAAATGATTAAAAGAGAAACTTTAAGTGATGAAGAACAAGAATTATTAGAAGATGCAATAGCTTTTAAAAATATAGCTAATATGCCTGCAAGAACAAAATGTGCATTACTTGCGTGGCATACTTTAGAAGATATGCTAGACAAAAATAGCAATAATGGAAAATCAAATATTAGTTGTTGTAATTAAGGAGCAGTAAATGAAAAATAAAGAAAGTAATACTACTGAAGCTGAAAATAAAATAGCTTCAGTAAATAATGTAGAAAACAAGGACAAGGTGTTACTTGGAATGAGTGGGGGAGTTGATAGCAGTGTTTCTGCTCTCCTCCTTCAAAGTGAAGGATATGATGTAATAGGTGCTACTTTAGAATTATTTACTGGGAGTAGCTGCTGTAATAAAAATACATATTTAGATGCAAAACAGGTTTGTAATAAAATAGGTATACCTCATTTTATATTTAATTATGAGAAAGAATTTAGAAAATATGTAATTGATGATTTTATAAATTGCTATTCCAATTGTATAACACCTAATCCATGCATAGAATGTAACAAATTTATGAAATTTGGTTTAATGTATGAAAAGGCAAAAAATATGGGAATAAAATATATTGCAACAGGTCATTATGCTAAAACTGAATATAGTAAAGAATATAAAAGATTTGTATTAAAAAAATCAAATGCAGGTAAAAAAGATCAAAGTTATGTTTTATGGAATCTTCCAAAGGAATTGCTAGAGTTTATTATTTTTCCGCTAGGCAATTTCAAAAATAAAAAAGAAATAAGAGAGATAGCAAAAGAAAATGAACTGAAAATTGCAAATAAACCTGATAGTGAAGATATTTGCTTTATTCCAGATGGAAATTATAAAAGATTTTTAGAAAACAATTCTACAATTAAACCTAAAACAGGTAATATTGTAAATTCAAAAGGAGAAATACTTGGGACTCATTTGGGATTATATAATTATACGATAGGCCAAAGAAAAGGTTTGGGTATTTCAAATAAAGTTCCTTTATTTGTATTAGGATTTAATAAAGAAAAAAATGAACTTATTGTAGGAGAGGAAAACGAACTTTATAAAGATGAATTAATTGTAAATAATATTAATTTGCTTTTATTAGATAAACTTCAAAAAACTTTAAATGTAGAAGTTAAAACAAGGTATTCTACAAGCCAAGCTAAAGCTAAGATTATTGGAGATAAAGATTTTATAAAAATAAAATTTGATGAGCCTCAAAGGGCATTAACTCCAGGACAATCTGCTGTATTTTATATAGGAGATATAGTAGTTGGAGGAGGAAAAATAATATAAAAATTGTTGAAAGGCAGTAACATGGAAAACAAAGAAAATAAAAAGGGAAAAAAAGTTGCGTTTGTTACATTGGGGTGTAAGGTAAATCAATATGAATCAAATGCAATGGCTGGAAAATTTAAAAAAGATGGTTATAATATATGTAATATAAATGACAACCCTAATATTATTATAGTAAACACTTGTACTGTAACAAATGTAGCTGATAGAAAGTCAAGACAAACTTTAAGAAAAGTAAAAGATGAAAATCCAAAAGCTATTGTTGTTGCAGTTGGATGTTATGTTCAAGTCGCAAAGGATAAAATCAGCAAAATTGACGAGGTTGATTTATGTTTAGGAAATGTAGAGAAAAAGGATATTGTTAATATAGTTGAAAATTATATAGAAAAAAATGAAACGGACAAATTTAATCAGAAAATCTTAGATGTAAATAAACAAAAAGATTTTTCAGAATTTGGCTCTACTACTTTTACAGAAAAAACAAGAGCAACCATTAAAATTCAAGATGGATGTAATAATTTTTGTACATATTGTTTGATTCCATATGCAAGAGGAAGAGTAAGAAGCAGAAACAAAGATAAAATAATAGAAGAAGTAACTAAAAATGCAGAATGTGGTATTAAGGAAATTGTAATCACAGGAATACATATTTCATCATATGGAATTGATTTTGAAAATAACTATAAATTAATAGATTTATTAGAAGATTTAAACAAAGTAAATGGTATTGAAAGAATAAGATTAGGTTCATTAGAACCAAGTCTAGTTACATTAAATTTTGTGAAAAGACTTTCTAGACTAGATAAAATTTGTAATCATTTTCATTTATCACTTCAAAGTGGATCAGATGAAACTTTAAAACGTATGAATAGAAAATATAGTACAGATGAATTTAGAGAAGTTGTTCGAAATTTAAGAACATATTTTAAAGATGTAAATTTAACTACAGATGTTATTGTTGGTTTTCCTAGGGAAACAGATGAAGAATTTAATACAACATATAAATTTTTAAAAGAAATTAATTTTTATAAAATGCATATATTTAAATATTCTGCAAGAGAAGGAACTATTGCTGCTAGTATGGAAGGACAAATAGATGGAAATGTGAAAGAGGAAAGAAGTAATAAACTAATTAATCTTTCTAATGAAAATGAATTAAAAATAAATAAAAAACTCATAGGTAATGTTATAGAAGTTCTTTTTGAAGAAAAACAAAATAACTATTGGACAGGACACACTACTAGTTATGTTGTTGTAAAAGTAAATAGCAAAGAAAATTTGGAAAATAAAATAGTTAAAGTAAAGATAATTAGTGCAAATGAAGAAGAGGTTTTTGGTGAACTAATTTAAAAATATTAATCATAAAACTATTTTTTAACGAATATTATAATATTAAATTAAGATTAGAGGAGAAAAGAAAAATGGACAATATACAAAATAATAATCAATTATTTAGTATTATAAAAGGAGTTCTGCTTGCCCTTACATTTACTATTATTTCACTAATTATTTTTGCCATATTACTTGTATATACAAGTTTATCTGAAGAATTAATTAAGCCTGTTATTATAACATTAACTGGTATTAGTATATTAATAGGCAGCTCTATTGAAAGCAAAAAAATAAAGAAAAATGGATTAATAAATGGAAGTTTAATAGGCATTTTGTATATTTTGACTATTTATATTATTTCAAGTTTATTAAGTTCAAATTTTTCTTTGAATATGACATCTTTAGTAATGATTGGAGTGGGATTAATTTGTGGAGTTTTAGGTCGGAATAATAGGCGTAAATGTTAATTTTTAATAAAAATATCTTTTAATCTACAAAAATAGCTACGATGAAAGTAGCTATTTTTGTTTGTTTTAAGATTTATTTTATAAAATAATAATTAATTACAAAATATGGAAAAAATTTCCAAAAAACTATTGCAATTTTTGAAAACATATAATATAATAAAAATTGTAAAATATTTACAATTTTTACAAATTAAATTTATATTTAGGAGGATAAAGCTGTGAAAGAAAAAATAACAGTATTAATTGCAGATGACAATGAAGAATTTAGCAGAACACTTGCAACATATCTTTCAAATCAAGAAGATATGGAAATTATTGGAATTGCAAAAGATGGATTAGAGGCAGTATCAATCATAAACGAAAAAACACCAGATGTAGCAATTTTAGATGTAATTATGCCACATTTAGATGGTTTAGGAGTATTAGAAAGAATTAATAATGGTAATAATAATTTTAACAAAAGACCAATTTGTATTATGTTATCGGCTGTGGGTCAAGATAAAATAACACAAAAAGCAATTAGCTTAGGAGCAGAATATTATATTGTAAAACCTTTTGATATTGAACTTTTAATACAAAGAATTAGAGAAATTAAAAACTTTAGACCAAAGGAATCAAACAATATTATTTATAAGGAACAAAAGAAAACTCCTTACATAAATATTAAGACAGATAAAGATGAAGATAATCTAGAGGCGTTAGTTACTAATATAATTCACGGAGTGGGTGTACCAGCACATATCAAAGGATATCAATATTTACGAGAAGCTATTATGATGGTAGTAAATGATATTGATGTAATTAATCAAATTACTAAAAGTTTGTATCCACAAATAGCACAAAAGTTTTCTACTACACCATCAAGAGTAGAAAGAGCAATTCGTCATGCAATTGAAGTTGCATGGGGTAGAGGAGAAGTGGATTTAATGGAAAATATATTTGGATATACAGTATCAGCATCTAAGGGAAAACCAACGAATTCAGAATTTATTGCAATGATTGCAGATAAATTAAGACTAGAGCTTAAATCTGCTTAAATAATAAAGGTGTATCTTTGATACACCTTTATTTGTTTTCACACATTTTTTCGTACTCTTTACATTTAATTTTATAATCCATTTGCATACATAGAAATTTATAATATGTATATGCCTGTTCATATTGTGCAATAGGGTTAAACATTGAATCTTTATAAATATCATTCATGTCAAGTCCTGCTGCAAAATTTCCATAAGGATTAAACATATTATTATCTGCATTAAATTCTTTTTCCATTTGAGACCTCCTATAAAATTTTTTATATTAAATTAAAATTAAACATAGGAAAAGTATTAATTATTAAAAAAGTATATATTGCTGAAAAAAGTCCATGTAATATTTTTCCTATAATATAAGGTTTTATTGATAAATCTGATTTAGATACTACACTTAAAACTTGAAATAAAATAGATATACCTCCAAAACCCAAAAGAAAAGCTGTTATAATAATATTTATTGAGATTTGTTTTAATTTTATTCCTGCAATTAAACTAATTCCGTTTGTAATTTCTAAAATACCAATAAATAATGAGTTTGAAAATTCATTTGGCAAATGTAAAAGCCTACATATTGGAATAAAAATAATAGATATAATATTTATTATTCCACTTGTATTTAAAATAGATATTATAACCGAAAAAAGTACGATAAAACCACCAATCATAAGTATAGTAGATATAGATTTCATTATACTTTCACTTAAAATTTCTCCAAGATTAGAATATGTGACTATTTGTAATTTATTATCATATTTAGAAGTATTATAAGCCTGAATTTGTTTTTTATCATTTTTCCAAAATCTAAATAACATTCCTGTAGTTAAAGATCCTAATATATGAGTTACTAAAAGCAAAAATCCTATTAATGAACTTCCAAATAATGAAACTCCAATTGTTCCTATAATAAACAACGGACCTGAATTATTTGTAAAACTAAGTAATCTTTCACATTCTTCTTTTGTGCAGACATTATTTTTTCTTAGATTTACAGCAATTTTGGCACCGACAGGATAACCACTTAAAATCCCCATCAATAAGGCAAAACTTCCTTCACCTGATATGTTGAATAAAGGCTTCATAATTTTATTAAATAATTTTCCAAATAATTTTGTAATATTTGTTTGTGATAAAACTTCTATTGCAATGAAAAAAGGAAGCAGAGAGGGGATGACAGAATTTGCCCATAATTTTAAACCTGACTTTGCAGCTGAAATATTACTAGATGAGAAAAAAATTAGACAGACTACAAATGACAAAAAAACTAAAGAGATGATATTACGTTTTAGTTTAAATGCGAATATATATAATTTTTTCATATTAAAACACCTCTTATATATGATTATGAGACAAGGTGATTAATTATGATTAAAACTAGAAAATAATATTTAAATATTTTTTAATATAATAAAAACTGGTACTATAATAATACCAGTTTTTGTGTTTTTAATGATTTTTATTACAATATTCTAATTCTATATCATCTACAAAATACTCTGTATATGTATCAGGACACCTTGACGTAGCTTTTTCTCCAGTATCTCTACAAATCGTGTAAGTTATCACCCCTTGTGGAATTTCGAAAGATGCTTGGGGAAGATTTTTATGAATAGACTTCATAACATTTGACCAAATAAGTCCAGCAGGGTTTGTTTTTAAATTTGTTTCTATAGATTCATTTAAATCAAAACCATACCAGCAAACCGCGGTATAATATGGAGTAAAGCCGCAAAGCCATCTATCATAATTTTCATTTGTAGTTCCAGTTTTAGCTGCAACATCAATATTTGGTATTTTACAATAGGTTGCTGTTCCTTGTTCTC
The DNA here is from genome assembly GCA_947632585.1 of uncultured Clostridia bacterium. GTDB lineage: Bacteria > Bacillota > Clostridia > TANB77 > CAG-508 > CAG-269. The sequence continues at coordinate 73,575 of CANRPS010000001.1, read as the reverse complement.
CTAATACTGGCTCTGTTAAAATTTGTTGAACTACACAAGCAACATTTTCTTGAACTATACGTTTTTTTGTTTGAGGTGTTTTGAATATTTTTTTACCAGATGATGTTTCTATTTTCAAATAAAATGTTGGTTCTATATATTTACCGATTATTTGCAATGGCATTGTATGCTCCAGCAAGTTCAAGAGGGGAGATTCCTTGCTCTAATCCGCCTAGAGCTAGCGATAAATTAATATCTTTGTCTGTCAGAGATGTAATTCCCAGTTTATTTAGGTAATCTATAGAAATTTTTGCTGTAATCAATTGTATTGCATCTACAAATGGAATATTTTGAGACGACTCTGTTGCTTGCCTTAAAGTGATTTTTCCTCTATATGTATCATCATAATCTGTGGGATTCCATACGTCACCATTGTAATTAACATATGTTTTAGGTTCATCATTAAATATACTTGCATTTGTAATAAGTTTTTCATTTATGCCTGGAAGCAATACGGCAAGTGGTTTTATTGCTGAACCTGTTTGCCTTCTCATCTGTGTACTTCTATTAAAAATCCTAGAACTTGTTTTTTCTCCTAAACCACCAGCTGATGCTACTACAAAGCCTGTTTTATTATCTATTATGACCATTGCAGCTTGAGCATAAGAATTTCCATCTTTAGAACGAAGAATATAATCTTTTTTATTAAATTCATTTTCTAAAGTATCTTGTATGTTTCTATTTTCAGTGCTATATATATGTGAGCCTGATAGATATAAAAAATTTGTAGCAAAATCTTCAGGTATGAATTTTTTCTTTGATAAATCTGAAATAAGTTCATTTACTAATGCATCTGTATGATATGAATATATAGTAGTATTATTTATTATTTCACCTTTGCTGAAATTTAAAGAATTATCTGTTTCTATAACAGCTGCATCATATTCTTCTTTTGAAATATAATTTAATTCTAACATTTTACTTAAAACTATTTTCGTTCTATTTTTTATTTTTTCAGATCTATCTTTTTCTGTAAATGGGTTATAAGTATTTGGTGCATTGTTAATACCAGCTAAAAAAGCACATTCAGCTAAACTCAAATCTTGTAATTCTGAATTAAAATAATAGTGTGCTGCTTCTTTTACTCCGTAAATATTTGGACCAGTATAAATAATATTTAAATATGCTTCCAATATCTCTTCTTTTGAATAAAATGTTTCTAAGGTTAAGGCATAAAACCATTCTTTAATTTTTCTTTTTATTGTATTAGAGTCATCACCTGTTAAATTTTTTACAAGTTGTTGGGTAATTGTACTACCACCAAAAGAAGATCCTTTTTTTGTAACATATGATAGAATTGCAGCTCCTGTTCTTTTTAAATCAACACCATGGTGTGTATAAAAACGTTGATCTTCTATAGAAACATAGGCATTAATCAGATTCTTAGGGATGTCTGATATGCTTATATTATTTCTATTTCTTTCTGACCCAATTTCAGCAATTTTATTGTTATTTGAGTCAAAAACAATAGAAGGAGAGTTTGACAACATCTCCTTTGCTAAAGTGCTAAAAATATAAATCTTAAAAGTTAGAAAACAAATTCCAATAATTAATATAAATAAAAAGAAAAATATAATTAACCTTGATAGAAAACTTTTTGCTTTTTTCTCTTCATTTTTATTAACATCTTTTAAATGTTTTTTTTCTTTATCTTTTTGCTTCATTAAAAACTACCTTTCTTTTTAAGCAATAGGTTATTTTTAAGAAATCTTTTTAGGTATTAACATATTTATCCATATGCCTAAACCTATTATAACTAGTACAATCGATACAATAGAACCCAAAATAGGGACTAATGTGATAAGTTTATAAATAATACTTAATAAACCTATAAATAAAATTGTACAAGGAGTAACATTTATTTTTAATTTATCTTTAAATTTTTCAGTAAGTGCTTGGGATAGAGAAATTATTGTGGTACTTACACTAACTAATAATAATATTATATATATCATAAGTAATATAAATAATAGAGTAATTGCTACTTGAGACAATATTTCTGACATTACTATTGATCCTACAAATAGGAGCAAAATACATATAATAGGTATAATAAATAAACTTAGTGCACCAAACAAAATGCATTTTACTATATTTTCTTTAATATAATTTGAATTATTTATAAATTTAATTTTTACTAGTTTATAAATTAAATATAGAACAATAACAAGAATTATATAAGAAATAATTCCTAGTATTACATCTGAAACAGATAAATTGTCTTGGTTATTTTGAATATTATTTTTTGTGAAATTTATATTACCTGTAACAATATTTTCGGGAATACTAATTTCTTCATTGGCTGTATAATTTAAGTCACCATAAATTTGTGATGTATCTGATATTGAAATTGACTTACTATCAGAATATACATTTCTATCTATAAGTCCTGCAATATTTATTTTTGTAGATGCTGCATATAAATCACAAGTTATATCAGCACTTTCTGATATCGTGATTTCATTTGTTGCATAAGCATAAACATTTGTATCTGCAATACCATTCATATTTAAGGTTTTTGAGAAACTAAATATTGAAGATATAATTTCTGAACTATTATTAATAATAACATCATTAGCAAAAACAAAAAGATTACCATAAATTGAACTATTAATAGTTACATTTCCACTTGTAAAAATGAAAGCATCACCATAAATGTCTTGATCAATAGTTAAGTCTTGAGTTGAAAATGAATAGTAATTACCATTGTAATAGTTTTCATTATCTATATTTTCAGTATCTTCTTCACTTTCCGTATTTTCAGTATTTTCTTCTGCTTCACCTTCTATTGATATTGGTGCTATTTCTCCATCTGTAGTTCGTGGTTGAATTAAATTAGTATTAATTTGAACAGATTCATTTACAGCATTGGATATATTACTAATACTTAAAACTAATATGAACATAATAGCGATTATTATTGATTTTTTAAATGTTTTTTTCATAAAAATAAAACCTCCTAAAAAATTTGAATTTACTTTAATATATAGTTTTTTAAGCTGAATGTCAAGTTGAATTTTTTTAAAATATGTACTATAATATTTAAAATTGGAATAGGAGAGCTTATGAAAAATATAAAAGACTATGATATAGAAAAATTAGAAGAAGAACTTTTAAATTTGGGAGAAAAGAAATATAGAGCAGAACAAATTTTTAAATGGATATATAAGGAAAATGCAGTTTCATTTGATGATATGACAAATTTATCTTTAGATTTAAGAAATAAGCTGAAACAAAATTACTCACTTGGAATATATAAAATATTAAAGAAACAAGTTGCTTCTGATGGAACAATAAAATATTTATTTGACATATTAGATGGAAATGCAATTGAAACAGTTTTAATGAAATACCATCATGGATATAGTTTGTGTGTGTCATCTCAAATTGGTTGTAAAATGGGATGTAAATTTTGTGCCTCAACAGGAATTGCATTTATAAGAAGTTTAAGCTCTGGTGAAATTATTGAACAACTTTTAGCAGTGGAAAGAGATGAAAATATTAAAATATCTAATATTGTGTTTATGGGAATAGGGGAACCATTAGATAACTATGATAATGTAATTAATGCTATTAGAATTATAAATAATCCTAAAGGAATAAATATTGGAGCAAGACATATAAGCTTATCAACTAGCGGTCTAGTTCCTGGAATATATAGACTAGCTGATGAAAATATCCAATGTACATTATCAATTTCTTTACATGCAACGAATAATGAAAAAAGAAGTAAGATGATGCCTATAAATACTAAATATAATATTGAGGAGCTTTTACAAGCTTGCAGAGACTATATTACGAAAACTAACAGAAGAGTTTCTTTTGAATATGCTTTAGCAAAAGATACAAATGATAATTTGGATGATGCTAAAGAACTTGTTAAGTTGTTAAAAGGAATGCTTTGTCATGTTAATTTGATTCCGATTAATAAAATCGAAAAGGGCGAATTTACTAAAAGCTCAAATGAAAATATACTTAAGTTTAGAGATTATTTAAATGATCATGGAATTGTTGCAACTGTGAGACGAGAACTTGGATCTGATATTGATGCGGCATGTGGACAATTAAGAAGAAAGGAGCTTAAACAATAAAGCTCCTTTCTATTTTTAATAGTTTTTTTAAACTTAGTGTAAAATTTAATAATTCACTAGCAAAAATAGATACTATAAAACCTTTTATTCCCAATATTGGTACAAAAAACAATATAAAACTTATGCTTACAATTATATCAATTATATTTATAAATAATACATTTATTTGTGCATCTAATCCTTTTAAAATACTATCTACTATTATATCAACATACATAAATGGAATTAGTGGTGCAAATATTCTAATGTATGTACCTACTGATAAATCGTTATAAATTGCATTTCCAATATTATTTCCAAATAAAATAAAAATGATAGTTAATGTGCAGGCAAATAAAAAAGAACCTATTAATAATTTGTCTGCATATTTTTTTATTTTTATATAATCTTTTTTTACATAATATCTTGAAAATTCAGGAATTAGAAGACCTGCTATTGCATTTAAAAATGTTGCTGGAAACATTACAATTGGCATAGCCATAGCTGTTATTGTACCATAATTTGCTAATGCTTTTTCACACTCTATTCCATTTTTCTCTAAACTGGATGGAATGATTAGTTGTTTTATTGTAGATAGACCAGAACGGATATAAGATGTAAAAGCAACAGGCATTAATATTCTAAAAATTCTATATATAAAAGAATCATTTGTTTTTATATAGTTTTTTTCTATATGTTTATTTAAGTCTAGAACTAAAACAATTATATTATATGAAAAAGAAGCCACTTCTGAAAGTACATCTCCTAAAATTAGAGCGAAACATATACCTTCGATACTTCCATTTGATATATATTTACTTAAAAGAAAAATTGTTGTTATAATTTTTATGGTATACTCTAGAAAATTTGCAATAACAGATTTATAAATTCTTCTTACTGCTGTAAAGTAACCAGAAATACTGGCGGATATTGCTATCATAGGTAGAGCAACTGAAATTAAATATACAATAGAAGGACCTACCTTATTATGAAAACATACTTTAGTTATAAAAGAACTATTTAAGGAAAATATAATTCCTGCAATAGTTCCAAATATTAAACTTATCAAAATACATTTAGTTATTGATTTTTTAATTCCATAATTATTAGAAAAGGCTAATTCTTCAGATACTATACGAGTAGAAGTTATATTTATACCGAGAAGCAGCGAGTGTTATTCCAAAAAGATATGTCGTCATAATTAATTGAAATACTCCTAATGCCTCTCTTTCTATCTTATTAGAAACATATATATTAAAAATAAGTCTAATTATTTGTAATATAAAAGAACTTCCAACCATAAGAAGTGAATTTAGTAAAAAAACTTTAAATCTTTTCATGGTAGAATAATATTATTTTTTATATAAAAAAAGAACTATTTTATATTTATAATTTTTCTAGAAATTTTTTTTGTGTTTTATAAGAGGAATGAACATATTGATTTAATGTAATATTCACACTAGCATGTCCCAAAATATTGCTTAGTGATTTTATATCCATACCTATACCAACACAATTAGTTGCAAAAGTATGCCTCAAAATATGAAAATTATAGGACTTTATTTTACATTTTTTTAAAATTTTTTTAAATGTATTTTGATAGTTCCTTGGCTCTATAAATTTATCTGTTTTTCCTGTTAAAAAAAAGTCTTCATCATTATATTTCTTTTTTAATTTAATTAATATATTATACATTTTACTCGAAATAGGAATATCTCTTAAAGATGTTTTAGTTTTAGGAGAATCTATACTTATAATTGTTTTCTTTTCTTGAACATTATATATTCGTTGCATAGTGCAAGTAATATGTAGTATTTGTTTATTTAAATCTATATTTTTCCATTTTAAAGCACAAATTTCGCCAATTCTTAAGCCAGTATTTAGACAAACAACGATGCCTAAACTTTTTAATGTATTTTCATTTATACAATAATTTTCTAATTTATTTTTTTCTTTATTACTTAATATTTCTAAAAGTTTACGATTTTCTTTTGGGATAATCAGATTACGTATTTTAAATATATAATTATACTTTTCTTCAATGTAATGTAAAATAGATTTTAAAAGATATAATATATTTTTTATATTTTTAGAAGAATATTTTTTTTGCATCAGTTTTTCAACAAATAAATTAAAATCATAATTTCGTATATCATTTAAACTTAAATTTCCTAATTCTGGTAATATATATTTATTTATAGAACAAAGATATTTAAAATATGTTGATTGTTTAATTGATATTTTTTTATGATTCAGCCAGTCTAATGCAATTTCTTCAAAGAGTATTTTATTATTTTTTCTTTCTGTTAGTATTTGTTTCATTTTATTAATTATAAACATTTTATCACCTTCTAGTAAATATAATAACACATTAGAGTATACAATAATGTATAGATAGGTGTAATAAAATGATATATAAATAATTTTTTAATCTTTTTATTTATAGTATTTTACATTTTTTATTGTTTAATATTTTAATGTTCAATATTTTTATTTTATAATATAACTTAAAAAATCGTTGCAAAAAAAATACTTTAATGATATTATAAAAAATATAATGTCATAAAAAGATTATCTAACTGAAATTAAAAAAAGGAGGATAAGGTAAATGAAATTTACAAGAGAAAAAAGCAAACTAATAAACCAAAAAGGTATCACATTAATAGCATTAGTAGTAACAATAATAGTATTATTAATATTAGCAGGAATATCAATAATGATGTTAACAGGACAAAATGGAATATTGATAAGAGCTCAAGAGGCTAAAGAAGAATGGGAAGTAGCAGAAGAAGATGCAGAAATAAAGTTTTCACAGATGGAAGAATTAATTAATGAATATGCGCCAGTAAAAGTTATAGAGAATATTGCTATAACTGATTTTACACCATACTTGAATCCTGACAGAAATATAGAAGTTACAGTAGCAGATAAAAATGGACCTCCATTCATATTTGGCGAAGAGATACTTCTACATGCGAATATTACAGGATATGATAATTTAATTTATACGATTCAGTGGCAAGTTTCAAAAGAAGATGATAATGATGATTCATATGTCGATTATTATGGTGAGGGTTATAATACTCCAGATATAGTAATAATAGGTACTGAAGAGAATTTGTATTGGTGGTGGAGAGTAGAAGTCACGATTACTGGAGTAAAAGATCCAAGTATAAGATATGATTAGATGTTAAAAGAGAGAGTTTATCTCTCTTTTATTTTATTTTTATTAGACTTATAAAGTCTACATATATTACAATCAGTACAAAGTATTATTCTATTTTCAAAAATAAGTTTTAATGTTTCTAAAAAATCAGTTTCTTTATCATCTATTAAGTGTATATATATTTTTTGTGGAAGTATGTTTAATAAAGTATTTAATATTATATCGAAAGAAGAAAAAGAAATATCAGATAAATATTTGGCATTTAAAAAATTTATATCTGATTTTATAATATTTTTATTTTTATCTAATAATATTGGATGCTTGGAGGAATAGATTAAATGCACAAAATCTATTTTACTTGTTTCAGAGTTAATATAGAGTTTTAAAAGAGAGACAAATTCAGAATATTCTTTTTCAACAATATATTCATTAACTGCTTCTTCTATTATTTCTTCAAGCAAATTTATATATTTTTTTATTCTAAAGGTTATAAATCCCTTTAAGTAAATGGTATTATGATTTTTTAAAAAATTATATATGATATTAAATAATAATGTTTCTTTATTTGTAAATATATTTATATTATTTTCTGTGTTATTTTTAGCAATATTTAAAATTTCTCTTTTTTCTATAGAATCGAAATAAAAATATTCGTGGTCTAAAATTTTTTCTAAAATAGTTTCTTCATAGAAGTCAAATATTGAAAGAACAACAACATGAGATATTGTACTTAAAAATAGTTCTGAATCTTTTCCTTTAAAATGTATAAATATGTTATTATAAACTCTAAATTTACGAAGAGAGATGTAAACACCATCGAGTTGTATTTTTTTAAAATTTTCTAGTAGATAATTTAATACACCTAAATTATTTGTTTTTATACAGATTGTTTTCATTAAATGAACTCCCTTCTAAAATATTGTTATTATCTACTAAAATCACATAAGATATACATTATATTATGAAAAAGACTTTAAATAAGTGTATTGATATTTTTAATTTAATGTAGTAAAATGTGTCACATAAGAAAGTATAAAAGGTAGATGAAAAAAATGAAGAAGAAATGGCAATATTACCCAAATAAAGATGAAAAACAAATAGAAGAAATACAAAAAGAATATAAAATAAATAAATTACTTGCTACAATATTATCAAATAGAGGTATAATAGGAGAAAATGTTGGGACATTTTTAAATCCTACTAGACATGATTTTCACGATCCATATGAAATGCCTGATATGAAAGAGGCTATTACAAGAATTATTAAAGCAATTCAGAATAAGGAAAAAACTATAATCTATGGTGATTATGATGTGGATGGAATAACAAGTATTACTATTTTAAAGAGCTTTTTGAAAGATAGGGGATTAGAAGTAGATAGCTATATTCCAAATAGGTTACAAGAAGGATATGGATTAAATGAAGCTGCTATAAAGAAAATTGCAAAAGAAAATTATACTCTTATGATAACAGTAGATTGTGGTATAACAGGAATAAAAGAAATTGAACTTGCTAAAAGTTTAGGAATGGAAGTAATAGTAACTGATCACCATGAACCAACAAACGAACTTCCCAATACTATTGCAGTTATAGATTGTAAAAGAAAAGATAATGTTTATCCTTTTAGAGAGCTTGCTGGAGTTGGAGTTGTATTTAAACTTATACAAGCATTAAGTATAAAATTAGAATTAGATGAAAAGGAATATTTAAAATATTTAGATATAGTGGCTGTTGGAACAATATCTGACATAGTTCCTCTAATAGATGAAAATAGAGTTATTACAAAACTAGGATTAAAGTTGATTAATTGTACAAAAAATGTTGGATTAAAAGCTATTTTAAATGATAGTGGTTATTCCAAAATAGATTCAACAACAATTTCTTTTGGTGTTGCACCAAGAATAAATGCATGTGGACGAATGGGACTTGCCAATGAAGCTTTAGATTTATTATTAGAGAGTGATTCTAAAAAAGCAGCTGAAATTGCCAGTAAAATTAGAAACTATAATAATTTAAGGCAACAAGAAGAAAAGAAAATATTTGAAGAAGCTGACAATGAAATCAAAGAAAATCATTTAGAAAATTCTCCTGCTATTGTCCTTTGTGGTAATAATTGGCATAGTGGAGTTATAGGAATTGTCGCATCTAAAATAACGGAAATATATTACAAACCATCTATATTAGTTTGCTTTGATGATGAAGGAGATATAGGAAAGGGGTCTGGAAGAAGTGTACTAGGATTTGATTTACATCTTGCATTAATGAATTGTGAAGATACATTAGAAGGCTTTGGTGGACATAGCATGGCTGTTGGAGTAAGTGTAAAGAAGGATAAATTTGAAAGATTTAAAAATGAGTTTATAGAATTAGTAAAAAAATCAGATGCTTTAAACTTAGTGCCTATTTTGAATATTGATGATATATTAAATATAGATGAAATAGATCAAGATATGGTTAAAAGCTTATTGTTACTTGAACCTTATGGTGAAGCAAATCAAATGCCTATATTTGCATTTAAAAATTTAAAGATAAGTTCTATAAGGACCTTGTCGGAAGGAAAACATTTAAAATTAGAATTAAAAAGTAATAATAATAATTTTATAAATGTAATTGGATTTAATTTAGGAAATTTGGCTTCTGAGTATAAAATAGGTGATAGAGTTGATGTTGCTGGAAATTTGGGAATAAATTCATATAATGGAATAGAATCTATACAAATTAATTTAAAAGATATAATGAAAACAATATAATGTAAAAGGAGGGAGAACTAATGTCAGAAGTAAATGAAATAACAATAAATGATGTAATAAACAAAAAAAAGGAAACAACTAAAAGAGTTGACTCAAAACTTATAATGAAAGCATTTAATGTAGCAAATGAAAAACACAAAGATCAAAAAAGAGTATCTGGAGAAAAGTACATAGTTCATCCCTTAAATGTAGCATATATCTTAGCTTCTATTGGATTAGATGATGCAAGTATTTGTGCTGCTCTTCTACATGATGTTGTAGAAGATACAGATATGACAAATGAAGATTTAACCGAACTATTTGGAACAGAAATTGCAGAAATGGTGGCTGGAGTAACAAAATTAAGTACATTACAATTTGCAACAGTTGAAGAAAAACAGGTAGAAAACTATAGAAGAATGTTTTTAGCAATGGGAAAAGATATCAGAGTTATTTTAATAAAACTTGCTGATAGACTTCATAATATGAGAACATTAAAGTATTTGAAAAGAGATAGACAACTTGCAAATGCTAAAGAAACTTTAGAACTATATGCTCCACTTGCAAATAGATTAGGATTATATGCAATAAAGGCAGAACTAGAAGACTTAAGTTTAAAATATTTGTATCCAGAAGAATATCATGAATTAGTAGAGGGTATAAATAAGAAAAAAGATGAACGTTTAAAATTTCTAGAAAAAATAATGGCTGATATTAGAGTAGAATTAAAAAAACAAAGAATAGATGCAGAGGTAACAGGACGAGCAAAACATTTTTATTCAATTTATAGAAAAATGATAAGAGATAATTCTACATTAGACCAAATATACGATTTATTTGCAATGAGAATTATTGTTAATTCTGTAAAAGATTGTTATGCGGCTTTGGGTGTAGTACATGAAATGTATAATCCTATGCCAGGAAGATTTAAAGATTATATAGCTGTTCCCAAACCTAATATGTATCAATCTATACATACTACTTTGCTTGGAGAGAAAGGAGTACCTTTTGAAGTACAAATTCGTACTTGGGATATGCATAAAGTTGCTGAATATGGTATTGCTGCACATTGGGCATATAAAGAAGCAAATTTTTTAGGAAAAGGCAAGAAAAATGTCGTTGTTTCAGAGGACAGGTTAGCTTGGCTTCGTGAAAGTCTAGAATGGCAACAAGAGATGCAAGATCCTGAGCAATTTTTAGACAACTTAAAGACCGAACTTTTTGAGGATGAAGTTTATGTGTTTACTCCTAAAGGTCTAATAAAGGTTTTGCCAAAAGGAGCTACTCCAATAGATTTTGCGTATTCAATCCATGCTGAAATTGGAAATCATATGACTGGTTGTAAAATAAATAGTAAAATGATGCCTATAATTACTCCTTTGAAAAATGGTGATATTGTCGAAATAGTAACTTCTGATAACTCAAAAGGACCTAGTATGGATTGGCTTAAGTTTGTAAAAAGTACATCTGCTAAAACTAAAATAAATAGCTGGTTTAAAAAAGAAAAAAAGAGTGAAAATATTGAAAAAGGAAAAGAGCTAATCGAAAAGGAACTTAAGAGAGTAGGAATATCTCATGAAGATATATTCAAAACAGAATATATAAATGCAATGCTAAATAGATATAAATACAAAGAACTAGATGATATGTATTTGGCGGTTGGTTTTGGAGCAAATACTGCGACTAAAGTTATAGCACGTATGCTGATAGAATATAGAAAAGATAATCAAGATGAAGGAATAGAAGAAAAAATTGAGGAACTTGAAAAAGCAAGACCTGAAAAAATTGGAAAGCCATCAAGCAATGGTATAATTGTTAAAGGAATAGATAATTGCCTAGTAAAACTTTCAAAATGCTGTAATCCACTTCCTGGAGACGAAATAATAGGATATATTACAAAGGGAAGAGGAGTATCTGTTCATAGAAAAGATTGCGTAAATGTTGAAGACTTGTTTAAAGAAGAAAATAGAATTATTGATGTGGCATGGGTAGAAGAAAAACAAGCTTCTTATGATGTTGATATAGAAGTATATGCAAATGACAGAAATGGCTTGCTTTCTGATGTAATAAAAGAAATAGGGAATACAAAAGCTAACTTGGTTGCTGTAAATGCTAGGGCTGGAAAAGATAGAATAGCAATAGTCGACATAACTATTGAAATAAAAAATTTAGATGAATTAAATGCAATATTGAAAGCAATACGTAAAGTAGATAGTGTATATGAGGTAAAGAGAAAGAAGGTTTAAAAATGATACTAAAGAGATTAAAAATTACAACTTGGAATGTAGATCCAACTAATTGTTATATAGTTTTTGATAAAGATTCTAAAGAAAGTATGGTTGTAGATCCAGGAGGAGAAGTTGATAAAATTATTGAAATGTTAGATATTCTTAAAGGAAATTTAAAATATATTTATTTAACACATTGTCATGGAGATCATATTTTAGGTGTAAAAGAACTGAAAGAAAGGAAAGGCGGAAAAATATTAATACATAAAGATGATAGTGAAGGATTAAATAATCCTGAATATAATTTAACTAATATAATGAACGAAACTATTGAATTGGAACCAGATTCAAGGGTTAATGATGGAGATTTAATACATATTGGTAATTTAGAATTTAGAGTTATTCATACACCAGGACATACAAAAGGTGGAAGTTCATTATATTTAGAAAGCGAAAAATTATTGTTTTCTGGTGATACATTATTTAGAGGAACGTGGGGAAGAACAGATTTACCAACTTCTGATTTTTCTCAAATAATTGATTCTATTGTTAATAAATTACTCATTTTACCTGATGATACAATTGTTTATCCTGGACATCGGAAAATCTACGATGATAGGAAATGAAAAACCAATATATTTGGAACTAAAACCTGCAAAAATATAAAATAAGGCAATTTGCCTTATTTTTTTGTTCTAAAAATATTGTTTTTTGAATATAATTATTTATAGTTAGGAGGAAAAAGTATGGTAATAGAAGATAAAAAAAATGTAAGTCTTAATGGAACTATTCAAAATTTAATCCTAGAAAATAGAAATAAATTAAGTATATCAGGAGTTAAGGATGTTTTAAGTTTTGATGATCAAGTAATTATAATGGAAACAGAACTAGGCATGTTAACTGTAAAGGGAGATAATTTAAAGATAAATAGGCTAAGCATAGATACATCAGAAGTTATTGTTGAAGGAGAAATAAACAATTTAGGATATAATGATCATTCCAAAAAAGAAGCAGACGGAGGAATTTTTGGCAAAATTTTTAAATAATTATTTTAGAGGAGATTTTAATTGGTAATTAATCAAAGCTACTTATTTTTAATTTTTACTTTAAATGGCATATTAATAGGATTTTTGTTTGATTTTTTTAGAATACTTAGGAAAATTTTTAAAACAGCAAATTATATAACATATATTGAAGATATTCTATTTTGGATTTTAACAGGTATTAGTATTATATTTTTTTTATATAAATTTTCAGATGGTAACTTGAGAGTATTTATATTTATCGGACTGATATTTGGTTTTATTCTGTATATGCTTACATTAAGTAAAATAATAATTAATATTTTTGTACATATTATAAACTTTATAATTAAAATATTAGAAAAAATATTTTTAATAGTAAAAGTTCCAATAAAAAATATATATAATTTTCTAAAAAAGTTAATATTAAATGAGATATATGAATTTATTACCAGAGAAAAAAACAATATAATAAAAAGATTTAAAAAAAATAAAAAAATTTGTAAAAAATCTTAATTTATTGAGGGATTTTGAAGAGAAATGGAGAATAATAATATAGAGTTAAAATAAATATAGAAAGATGGTACATATGAATAACAAAGTTACATTATTGAAAAAAATTGTTTTTGTTGCTGTGCTTATATATTCTGTAATAACAGTTATTAGTCAACAAAAAATTTTAAATACATATAAGGCCCAAGCAAAAACTTTAGATAGTCAAATTGCTGAAGCAACTGAATATCAAGAACAATTAAATGAAGAAAAGAAGAACGTGAATTCTTCTGAATATATAGAAGCTGTTGCAAGAGAAAAATTAGATATGTATTTGCCAAATGAAAGAGTATATGTGGATAATGAAAAATAAAATCTTTGAATTATTAAATATTCAAAGATTTTTTTATTCTAAGCTAAATAAATTCAAAAATTACTTCACAAAATGTGAAAAATATGATATAATATTTGCTAGTTATTTAAGATAAAATTTTTTAATCTTTATAAATCCCCCAAAATAAATGAAATAAATAAAATTAAATTAAAGGAGAAAAAGTATGCCAGATTTAGAAAATTTGACTTTATTAGAGCTTAAAAAATTAGCTAAAGAAAACAATATAAGAAATATATCAAAATTAAAAAAAGAAGAGCTTATAGAGGTTTTAAAGAGCATAAAAAATAATAAATTTGAATATGAAGAAGAGTATGACGATATAGAAGATGAGGAAAACGAAATTGAAGAAAATATTCAACCTCATCACTATGATGATTCTGATGATGAAGTAGAATTAGAAGAACAAAATACAATTGCATATCAAGTAAACAATGAAGAAGACGAAATTATAGAAGGAATACTCGAAGTTTTATCTGATGGTTATGGATTTTTGAGAGGAGACAATTATTTGTCAAGCCCAAAAGATGTATATATTTCACCAATTCAAATTAGGAGATTTAGATTAGTAACAGGAGATTTAGTAAAAGGTATTTCAAGATATAAAGAAGGAGAAAAATTTCCATCTTTGATATTTGTAGGAGAAGTTAATGGTGAACATCCAGAAAAGGCAGCAAAAAGAACAAGATTTGAAGATTTAACACCTATTTATCCAGACGAAAGACTACGATTAGAAACAATAACTCAAAATTATGCAACTAGAATGATTGACATAATATCACCGATAGGAAAAGGACAAAGAGGACTAATTGTTGCTCAACCTAAAGCTGGAAAAACTACGTTATTAAAAGAAATAGCAAATAGTATTTCCACAAATAATCCTGAGTGTGAGCTTATAATGCTTCTTATTGATGAAAGACCGGAAGAGGTTACTGATATGAAACGCTCTATAAAAGGACAGGTTATATATTCTACATTTGACGAATTACCAGAACATCATGCAAAAGTTGCTGAAATGGTAATTGAAAGAGCAAAAAGGTTAGTAGAACAAAATAAAGATGTTGTAATATTATTAGATAGTATAACAAGATTAGCTAGAGCATATAACTTGGTAGTTCCTGCTTCTGGTAGAACACTATCTGGAGGTATTGATCCAGCTTCACTACATAAACCAAAAAAATTCTTTGGAGCTGCTCGTAATATAGAAAATGGAGGTAGCTTAACTATTTTAGCAACAGCATTAACTGAAACAGGAAGTAGAATGGATGATGTGATATTTGAGGAATTTAAAGGAACAGGTAATATGGAGGTACTTCTTGATAGAAGCCTTGCTGAAAAACGAATTTTCCCGGCTATAGACATTAATAGATCAAATACAAGACGTGAAGATTTATTATTAGATAAAGATGAACTTGAAACAGCTGCTTTAATTAGAAAAGCAATGCATAATATGGCTTCAGCTGATAGTACGGAAGAGGTATTAAAGGTTATAAAGGCTACAAAGAATAATAAGGAGTTTATAGAAAAGGCAAATTTTGCATTAGAAAGATACAAAGAGGAATAACTACATAAAAATAATATCTGTTGTTATATAGACGATGGATATTATTTTTTATGATATTTAGTATTAAATTTTTTTTTGATTTTTTAAGAGGAGAGAGGTAGTCAGTATTTTTTGTTTTTCATTATTTAAGTATTCTTATAAAATGTAAAAGTCAAGATAAATTTAAAAAAATGAAAATTTTAAATTATATAATAATACAAAGATAAAAATTAAATTTAATTTTTACTTTAATAATATTATATGTAATAATTTGCTATTTTAAGAATAGAGGGAATAGGTAATATTATCAATATTTTTGATTATTTTCAATATATAACATTGCACAAAATAAAAGTATTTTGTTTTAAGTAGATATAGTTAAGATAATAATTATTATTATTTTAATTATATCTATTTTTTTATTTAATGAAAGGAGGCACTATTATGAAGTGTCAAGGTATTTTCAAATTTAAAGGTCTTCAGAATAGACCTGCAGGAGTTTTTACTAATGAAAAAGGAGAGCAAATTAAATATGACGAGGCTGTTCAGCTAAAACTTGATGAGATTTCAGGCTCTACCTCATATGAAAGAGTCTTTAGGCTTAAAAAAGATAATCCACTTATTGGGGAATTATCTAAAATAGCTTTATATCAAGATATCAAACTTGAATTTGATGTTCAATTTTACAATAATCGTTCTTTGGTTATTCCTGTTTCTCTAGTAAAATAGGGTACAGATAACATATTATAAAAAGGAGGTATTTTTATGGAAGGAGGTAAACCTATGGAGACAATGGCTCAAACTTTAGAGCCTCTTATAACTGCTTTGACTGGTTCAATAACACCAGGCCAAATAGTTGCTGTTTTAGCTGCTATTGTTGGAGTTGGAATGACCTTTGTGCTTATGTGGTTTGGTGCTCGTAAGCTTAAGTCTATTTTCACTTCTGCGGTTATGAGAGGAAAGATAAAAATTTAATTTTTATTGGGAATTCCTGTGTCATTCCTTTTTTTTCAGGAATTCCTTTTTTTAATAAAAGGAGATAATTATGGATATTTTAGATAATTTAAGTGGTTCTCATAATTTTTTTAATATTTTTAAATGTATGAAATATAAAAGGGATTTTGCAAAATATCATCCTACTTATTTTGACCCTTCTGGGTTATTAGTTTTTTGTGCTGAGCAGGGGTCCGGTAAAACTTTGTCTGCTGTTCAATATTGTTTAAAAATAAATAAAGAATATGAGGATTGTATTTTTTGCACTAATGTTTCTATAAAAGATTATCCTATAAATTGCTACTACAAGATTGAAACTTTGGGGATTAATGTTACAAGAATAAAATATTATACAATTTCTGAAGATGAACTTGTCAGGATTGTTACTATTTGTGATAAAAACGGAGAAATTGAAACTGATATCGAAAAAATCAAAGATATTAAAATAGTTATTCCTTATGATGGTTTGAATTGTATTAAGGATTTATCAAATGGTTTTGAGGGAGTTTTATATCTTATAGATGAGATACATTTGGAATTTAATTCTTTGGAAAGTAAAAACATTCCAATTGAAATCATGGTAGAAGTCAGCCAGCAAAGAAAACAACGTAAACATATTGTTGGTACTTCTCAAGTTTATATGAGGCTTGCAAAACCTTTACGAGAGCAAATTGACACTGTTGTTTTATGTCATAACTATTTGTGTTGTATTCAATACAACAAAGTTATTGATGGTAAAACAGCTATTGAAGAAAATGGAAAATTAGTTGCTGATGTTTTACGTAAATTTTTGTGGTTTCATCATCCAAAATTATATCAGAGTTATGATACTTATGCAAAAATGAAGAGATATAGAAAAGAATGGAATGGGGTTTCGCGTTCTAATATATATGAGAGGAGTGTTGATAATGGATTATCAAGTAATAATTAATTTAGTCGCTGAAGTCATTAAAAATGCTTTGCCTATAGGAATTGTTTTAACTCTTTCTGAAAGGCTTGTTCAGATTTTTTTAAGTTTTGCCTTTCCTAAATGGAGTAAAGGGGGATTTTAATGGAAAATGAAGTTATTTCTGAAGATTCTGTTAATTTAGAAAGCTTTGAAGCTTTTGACGATTATTATTATAAAGATATTTTAAATTCTCTAAATGATATAAAAAATAATCAAAATATTATTACAAATTCAATTATTGAAACTACGGAAGAGTCTCAGCATATTGTTGGGGTTTTGCAGTATCATACCACATTTTTAGAAGCTATTGTTTTTTTGATTTCTTTATTTATTGTTGTTACATCAATTCGAAATATGATTAAAAAACAATAGAGGGAGGTGTTTTTTTTGAAATTTTTTTATTATTTCTTAAAAAATTTAAAAATTATTTTTAGAAGAAATTTCAAATTTATATTAATAATTTTATTTTTATTATTTATATTTTTTTTGATTTTTGGTTTTTCTATTTCTAGTGCTTATACATCTTTGGATGTTTTGCCTAATTATGGTGTGGGACAGGCTTGGTATAGTCCTTCAACTGACGAGTTTATTATTAATCCTAACTCTTTTATATATACTGATTCGCTTGGTGGTAATACTGAGACAATAAAGCTTCCATCTTCTGTCACTTCAAGAAAATTTATTGTCCTTATCGATAAAATAAATAATGTTGATGGTAATACGAATAGTGCTTATGTTCTTTTAAGTGATTCTGACTTTAGGATTTCTGGAAATTTATATAATTCTTGTGATTTTGTTGGGTCTAATATTGGACTTTTGACTTATAAATTCAGGAGGTTTAATAAAACAGATTTTGTTAATTATATAAATTCTAATATCGATTCTGTTGAGTATTCTGATAAACAGACTATATCACTTCGTACTGGATATCCTTTTTCTGCCGCGTCATCTAGTGATACATCATCTGCAGGTTATAATTGGGACAATACTTCAAGTTTTAAGCCGTCTTTGATTATTACTAATTTTGATGTTTATCCTGTTGGTGTTGATTATCCTATTATTAAGAGTTCTTATGGTACTCTTCGTATGCCTGAACTTGATATCGATTCTAAAGAGAAGTTTGAGCAATTTACTCAAAATAGGAATCCTGTTTTAACTATGAATATGGGCGACAATATAGGGCAAATTCCTTCTTATATTTCAATTAGTTATCAGTTGCCTGAGTCTTTGCCTCAAACTAAAGATATAAAACTTTATAATTTTTTTTATAGCTCATTTCCTGAGATTTCTTCAAACGCTCCAATTGCTCCAGCAATTATTACTAATGATGGTATAGTATCATCTAGGACTTTAAAGAGTTATTTAGGCTCATCTGTTTATAATAGTTTAGTTGATGGTACTAAAATTAAGATTGAATATTATTATTATTATATGGTTTCTGATAAACTTTTCAGCTTTGAGTATATTATAGGTGATGACTCATCTGCTGTATATACTGATTCTCAAGGAAATATAAGGACGCCTGATAATCCTGTTCCTCCTGAACCTGAACAACCCCCTGAAGAAGAAGACCCTAATTCTGAGCTTTTGGGTAAGCAAGACGAGATTATATCTCAACAAAAGGAGTTAAATGAGACTTCCAAGGGTATTTGGGACACTCTAAAGGACGTCCTTAGTTACATCAATCCATTTTCTGAAAATTTTTTCGTATATAAGCTAATAGAGCTTCTTATTGATGGACTTAAAAGTCTATTTATTCCACAAGATGGCTTCTTTGATACTTTTTTTAGTGACTTAAAAAATTGGTTTGAGGAAAGACTTGGCTTTTTGTTTTATCCTTTTGATTTGATTATAGACGTCTTGTCTCGTATGATTAATCTTGATTTTACCGAACCAGTTTTTAAAATTCCTAACATTAATGAGCCTTTTACTAATACTAAACTTATTTCTGCTACTGATTATAATTTGAATAGTCTTCTTGATAATTCTACTTTTAAATATATTCATGATATTTATTTAATTTTTGTTGACTCTATTATAATTTTTGGTTTAGTTAATTTAGCAAAAAATAAATTTGATGAGGTGACGAATAAATGATAATTGAAAGTTTATTAAATTTAATTTTTGGTTTATTGAAAGTTTGTTTTTCTTGGCTTTCTATTCCTGCATTCCCTGAAAGTTTAACAAATTCTATTGATACTTTTTTGAATTTAATTTTTGATAATATTTCATTACTTGGTTTTTTTGTTAGACCCTTAACTATTTCTATTGTTGTTCCCGTTTTGATTATATTAATTAATTTTGAAGATGTTTATAAGTTCGTCATGTGGATTTTGAGAAAAATCCCGTTTTTGGGTATAGAGTAGCATTGCAGCTTTGCGCTGCAAACTGCAATGCTCTCACGGATTTATCATATGTTTTATTTATATTATTCTTCTTTGATTCTGCTTTGATATGCGGGGGCAGAGATTAGAAAAACTTAGTTTTTCATCTCTGGAGGGGGATAGCCCCCTATTGAGGGAGTTTGAGGGCTAGCCCTCAATATATTTTATTTAATTATAGTTGAATATTAGAACATAAAAAAGGAGAAATTAACATGGAATGTGGCTTAAAAAAATATGTTATTACTGGTCATATTATTGAGGTTTATGAGTATGACGGCTATGTTCATGGCAAAGGCGGTTTTACTGGTGTTAGTAAAGGTAATGCTGATCTTGAGAACAAATTAAAAAATTATTCTAATACGAATCAACGTAGACGCGATAAAATTAGACGTTTGGCCTGTTCTAATTTTAATAATAAATACGATAAATTCTTAACTTTAACTTTTGCTGAAAATATGACTAATGTAAAAGAGTGTAATGTACTTTTTAAGGCTTTTATGAGAAAATTGAGAAATAAATATAATTCTAAATTGAAATATTTAGCTGTTATTGAATTTCAAGACAGGGGAGCAGTTCATTATCATGTTTTATTAAATATTCCTTATATTCCTCATAAAGAACTTCAAAACTTATGGGGGAATGGATTTGTTTTTATTAATGCTATTGAGCATGTTGATAATATAGGAGCATATATTCTTAAATATATCACAAAGAATACTGATGATACTCGTTTAATGGGTCAAAAGGCTTATTTGATTTCTAAAAATTTAAAACATCCTGATGAAATTGTAAATCATAATTTAAGGGATTTTAATAAAATGGAGAATAAAGTTATAAAAAAATATAATTTAGACTATTTAAAGCCTATTTATGAGGCAAATTACAATACTGAATTACTTGGCAAATGTAATTATAAGCAATATAATTTAGAAAGGATTTAATTATATGAAAAAAGATAAAATAAATGTAGATTATAAAAAATTAACTATTGAGATTCCTTTTGTTACTTTTCTTGAAATGGAATTTTATTGTATTGATGAATTTACTGGACGTAAAAATCTTTTTTATTGTGATTTTATTAAAAAAGCAATTGAATTTTATATTGATAATCATTGAAATTATTACAGGAAAATTCTGCAGAAAAAATATGGTTTTTTTAGGATATTATGTTAAAAAGAGAGCTTATAAACTCTCTTTAATTTTTTCTTTTAATTTATCTTTATTATAATAATTTTGTACTGGAATTCTTACCATTTTAACATTTGTTTCTTCTAGTAATTTGTTTACAAAATCATCTCTTTTTCTCCTTTTTTCTTGTTTGTGAGTGTAGTCATCTAACTCTATACACAATTTTATTTTTAGATTATTTTCTGTTATTACAAAATCAATTGACTTATTAGATATTTTATTGAAATCCTTATACTCAATATTCTTTACTATTTGGTACAAAGGGATTTGAGGGCATATTGTTAGATTTAGTTCATCTGTAATTTGTTTAAGAATTTTATAAAATTTTAATTCAGTTTGTGTTAGTAAATATTCTTTTTTTACATATTTTTCATTATAATTTATATTTTTTATTTCATTTTCATTATTTATATTTAAAAATTTTTCGATTATTAATAATATTATTACTATTATTAATACAATATATAACATAATACCACCTCTATTTATTATAACATAATTAACATAATTTGACAAGATTTACATAATCTGGTATAATTTTTTTATTTAAGGGGGTGTTATAGTTGAAAGAATATACTATTTATCAGAGACATGGTCATGCAAAACCTTTTATGATTCATAGCTTTCCTGATGTTTTAAGTGCTAAACTTAAGATTAATGAGATTGTTTCTATTGAGGAAAATAGGGGACGTCCATATTTTGTTGATAATGATTTTTTTTCCAATAAATATTCTCAATGTGGTAATTTTTATTATTTGTGCATTCTTGAGCGAGATGTTAGTGATTGGAATAAATATTCAGAGTCAAATTTACAAAAGCCTGAAGAAAACAATATAATTTTTTTGAATAATTTTAAGAAGAAAGCTTGACAATTTTTTTATTTTTTGATATTAAATAGATATATTAATTTAATAATTTTTATTTATTTTATTTATATTTACATTGCACAAAATGAAACTTTTATATTTTCGTATTATGTAGGGAATAGGTAGTATTATTCAATATTTCCATTTATTTTTAATATATAACATTGCACAAAATCAAAGTTTTGTGCAAAAAGAGATAGGAGTAAAATATAAAATACCTGGTTTTGGTATCCCCTTTCAAATTTTGCTATTCCTTGATATTAGCTTGTTTTAGCTATATTTTTAGTTAATAAACTTATATTATTATTTAATAAAAACTCCTTAAAATTGATTCTGGTGCTTTATTTTTTTGGTTGGATTTTTTTTTCATTATTGTAACCAATATAATTTAAAAAATTTTTATATAAATTTAAATTATTTTTTTCAAAATTTCATAAATCCTTATTTTTCAATATTTTGCTCTATTTTTAGACAACAAGTTATATTGCCAAAAAATAAAAACGGCTTAAAATCGATTCTCGTGCGTCGATTTTTTTTCTATTTTTTTGCTTTTATCAAAAATCATTGATTTTATAATATTTTATTAAATTTACATTATATAAATAATAATCTTTACATATTAAAATAAGTTAAACTTTATTAGTTAATTATAAAAACTCCTTAAAATTGATTTTAAGGAGTTTAAAAATGAAATTGTTTTAAATGTTATTAATATAAATCTGTTTAAAATTTATATTTGAATATGTTTAAATTTGTAAAAATTTAAATTACAACAAATGTTCGGTTTTAAAATTTGACACATTAATATAAATTTTATTTTTATAATTTTGTTTTGTAAAAAATTTTTATAGGATCTTAAGACTTAATTTTGAAATTTTATTAATTTATTTAACTAAAAGTATTCATTTCTTAAAACTCCCCTCTCTCCTACTCTAACTATTTTTGCTTTTTTTAATAAATTCTTTAAACAATTTATTGGTGAAATCTTCGTCTAACATTAATTCTGGATGCCATTTTATTCCCATTACAAATTTTTTATTTTTTAACTCAAAACTTTCAACCAAGCCATCATAAGAAATAGATGATATTTCTGCATAGCCTTCTACATTTTCCTTTGGTGCTATCATACTATGAATACTATTTACATAATATTCTTTTTTATTTATTAAATTATATAACATAGTTCCTTCTATTACAGATATTTTATGTCTATAGTCTTTATTATATATATCATGCTTTTTTGTTTTATCTTCAATTACATCAGAACCTAATGCTCTTAAAATATTATTAAAACCAGCACAGATTCCTATAAGTGGTTTATCCAATTTTATAACTCTTTTAGCAATTTCTATTTCATAATTTGAACTATATAGTCCTCCTTGTAGTATAAAACCATCACATAAATCTATTTGTCTATATAATTCATTTATTTGTTCATCATTTAAAATTGTATTATCTTTAATGTCATTATCATTAAATTTCAAAGTTTCTTCTGTTGGTAAAAGCATTATAGCTGTACCACCATTTTTTACAATCATATATCTTAATTCATCAACTTCATCAATTCTATGCCAAATGTCCTCTCCATATTGTGGCTGAACTTTTCCTATTATTCCAATAATTGGTTTACTCATTTTATTACCTCTTTCAAATAAATAAATTAAAATATAAAAATTATAAAATTTGATTTTACAAACAATAATATAATAAATATCGGTTTTTAAAATTTTTATATTTCTTCAAGCAGTCCTATTATAACATATCTTGCATTTTTATAATCATTTGCACAAGTTGACAATGTAAGTAATTTATCATTTTCTGTAACTAATAGATCGTTTTTAAAATCCGACTTTTTTATTAAATCATCTATTTTTGTTTGGTTTAATTTTTGTAAATTATATATTTCAGAATCTGTTGACACTATAAATCCGGTAAATATTTTTACTATATAATTTTTTTCTGGTGTAAAATAATACATATTTTTATGACTATCAAAATACTCTTGGTTTTTATATTTTTGTATTGTTCCAAACATTGTACCATTTTTCATATTATGTCCATATATTATTGTATTGTTATCCTTCATATTGGCGTCATTTCTATAATCCATAAATAAACTACCAGCTATATTATATTCTCTTGTCATTAATCTTCTTAAATAGTAATTATTATCTTTACTTTGTAAAATTGGATTATTAATTGGGGTATCTTGTGAGTATATCCAACCAACAACCTCATCATTTTTTTGTTTTAAAATACTAAAATCAACGCTAATTGGTGGTAAAATTTCATCTATTACTTCTTTTGGTATTTCATTTTCGTTGTTATCTATTATTGTAACAGCTCCATCTATTAATTCATTATTCATTTTTCTATTTTCTTTTTCATCTAAAAAGTAATTATAAACTTTATATGCTGAAAATATAAAAATAACAAAAAAAAGTAAAAGTAATATTATTTTTAAAATTTTATTCATTTTTATTATATACTTTCCTTCTATATTTTGATGTATAAATTATACACTTATGTTTTTACTTTGTAAATAAAATCATATAAATACATCATTTGCAATAACAAAAAAGTAAAAAATTATCGATTAATTTTTTACTTTTTGTTATAATTAAAGATTTATTTAATTTTTATATCTTCTTTTATGATTTATTTTTTTATTTCTTTTTGCAATTAAGAATACTATTACCATTAAAGAAAATACCATTAATATTATGTATCTCGCAATTGGCATATCTGATGTTTTTGGAGATGAATTATTTTCAGTATTGGTTACGTTTGTACTAGTATTATTTTCTTTTTCTCCTGGGTTAACTTCTGGATTATTTTCTTCTTGCCCTGGTTTATCTTCCGGGTTATTTTCTTCTTCTCCTGGACTTTCTTCAGTGCTTGATGCAACAATAGTAACTGCACAAGTTGCATATACGCTCTTATCATCTTTTACAAATACTGTAATAGTAACTTTTCCTTCTTTTTTAGGAATTATTATTCCATCCTTAACATCTGCAATATCAGAATCGCTAGATTCCCATTCGAATTCTGCATTATCTGCATTATCTGGTGAATATTCAAAAGTTAATGTATGTTCTTCATTGTCTTTTATTGTTAATTTTTCATTACTTAGCTTAATAGACCTAACTTTTATTTCTGGAACAATTATTTTACAACTATCTTCTTTTTCTCCTGCTTTTGCTGTTATTGTTGCTTCTCCAGGACCTACTGCTGTTATATTACCTTCATTATCTACAATAACAACATTTGTATTACTTGATTCCCAAGTTATAGTTTTGTCTGTTGCATTTTCTGGTGTTACTTTAGCAGTTAAATTTTTAGTATTACCTTTTTGTAATGTTAGAGTTTTTTCACCTTGAGTTTGTTGTAACTCAATTTCTATATCATCAACCGGTATTGGTACAACTTCAATTAAAATTTTTGCTGTATGTGATGGGCATTTGGGGTTTTGACAAATAACTTTAACTTCTACATATGCTTTTCCTAATGCCTTTGCTGTTACAACTCCAGAATCATCAACAGATACAACATCAGCGGGAGAACCAACTTCTGGGTCAAAACTCCATGAATTTTGTTTATAAGTTGCACCTTTTGGTGTTACTTCAAAATTTAAGTCAATAGTTTTTCCTATTTGAAGTTTATAAGGTTCCGTTATAGTTGTCATTCCATCTATTGTGATTTTTACGTTCGTAATGTCATTTGGTTCTTTAGTAATTGTAATATAGTATTCACGTGTTTTTCCATTAGCTGAAGTTGCTGTTATTACACATTTATTATTTTCTTCATTATTTTCGTCATATTTTAATGCTATGAAACTAACACTTCCATCTTCGTTTTGTCTAATTTCTACAAGACCTTCTTTGCTTGATTGCCAAGTTATCTTTTTATTTGTAGCATTTTTAGGTAAAACTTCCGGATGTATTGTTAAGAAGTATTCTTTAGAACCTTCAGAATTTGCAACTAATTCAATTTCTGTATTTTCTAACTCGTCTGCTATTGAATCTACTGGAATTTCTTTTTCTTCTGCATACTCTTCATATAGTTTCTCAATTGTCTTTTCTCCACTACTATAGTTTTCTCCAGCTCCCATAATTGCAGTAAGTTCTTCTTCTCCTGTTTCATCTGGATAGTCTACTATATTTACTAAAACAAGGCTTTCTGCATATTCTGCTTGAAGTTCAGATGTTTCTATGTTTGCATAAAAAATTTCTCCATTCTTAATTTTAAATGTGCTTATTTTTACATAATCTATAATATCTAATTCGCTAGCTAAAGATGCAGTTCTTAGTTTAGGTAGTATTGTTTCAATTGTATAGTCTCCATCTGGAAGTTCTCCAAAGTCAAATTTACCATTAGCTGTTAATTCTTTTGGAGTTATTTCTACTCCTTTTTCATCTTTCCCTGTGATTCTTAATGTAAGTCCTGATATAAAGTTTGTATGCTGGTCAACAGTATAAATTACAACATGTGCTTTTGATGGTACTATAGTCACTTCACAAGCTACAAACTTTTCACTATCACTATTTAATGTTGCTGTTACTATTGCTGTTCCTGCTTTTTTAGGAACTAGTGTTCCGTCATCTCTAACTTCTACAACTGACTCATCACTTGATTTCCATGTAACTCCTTTATTATCTGCATTATCTGGATAATATGTTACTGATAATTTTTTATCTCCAATTATTATATTATCTTTTATGGTAAGTGTTAAATTACTTATTTCAATATATTCTACATTTATAGGGTCAACAATTATGGTACAAGTATCTGTTTTTCCATTAGATGTTGTAGCTGTAATAACTGCTGTACCCTTTGCTTTTGCTGTTACTTCTCCAGTTGAACTATTTACTTCTGCTATTGTTGGTGCGTTTGATGACCATGTTATAGTTTTATCTGTTGCATCATCAGGTGTAATTGTTGCAGTTAGAGTTGTTTTTTCTAACTTTCGTAAATGAATATCTCTTTCATTAATTACTACATTATCTACTGGTGTTGGTGGTATGGGTTTAACTTTTATAGTAACATATTTTGAATGTGTTGGACAAACATTAACATTGTGACATGTTACTATAACTCTTGCATATGCTGTACCTTCTTTTTGCGCTGTTACAACTCCTGCATTGTCTATAGATATAACATCAGTTGTAACTGGATTCATGGCAATACTTTTAGAAGCAGTCCATGTATCATCTTTATATGTAGCATCTGATGGAGTAACTCTAAAGTCAAGATCAATTGTTTCACCTACAAAAAGCTCTATAACATCTGCTAATGGTAGGTCAACATCTTGACCATCTTTTTTAGTTGTAATAAATATATCAGTTACTGGATTAACTTTTTTTGTAAGTGTAATATTATAAGTTCTTGTCTTTCCATTAGTTGAAGTTGCTGTTATTATACATTTATTATTTTCTTCATTAGATTCGTCGTATTTTGATGCTATGAAACTAACACTTCCATCTTTGTTTTGTCTAATTTCTACAAGATCTTTTCTGCCCTGGGTTATTTCCCATGTTATAGTTTTATCTGTTGCATTTTTAGGTAAAACTTCCGGATGTATTGTTAGTGAATATTCTTTTGAATCCTGAGAATTTGCAACTAATATAATATTTGTATCTTCTAATTCATCTGTTATTGATTCTACTGGTGTTTCAACTACTTTGATTGTAATTGGCTCTGAATCTATTCCATCTGCTGTTGCAATAACTTTTGTTTCTCCAATTCCTATACCCTTAATTGTTCCTGCTATGTTATCTACTATACTTATTATGTTGGTTGGTGAATTTTCTGCTATTTTCCATGTTACTGCTGGCTCACTTGCAGTATCTGGTTCAATAGTTGCTGTAAGTGTTTTTTCTTCATCTACTTTTAATTCAACATTACTTTCGTTTATTATTACTTCATTTACTTGGATTTTTTTTACTATTACTTTTACACTTATTTCTTTTATATCTAAATTTAAATCTGTTACTTTTGCAGTAATTTTAATTTCATCATTACTATAACCTTTAGCGGTTAAATATCCATCTTGAGTAACGCTAACTATATCTTTATTTTCTGAAATCCATTCGATTTTTGATACTTGTTCAAATGGAATTCTATTTCCATTTGCTTGTAAACGATATAAATCAAGATCTAGTTTATATGTACTATTAGGACTAAGTTCTAGTGTATAACCATTTTCTTTGCTTCCTTGAATTTTATTGTATTGATCTGTTAAATCAACTTCTAATTTTGGAAGTATATTTATTTCTATTTTATTAGAATAAAATACTTTATCATAATTTTTACCAAAAAGTTCTTGTTGTACTCTTTCATAAGCACCTTGGCCATTTTTTCCATTTTCATTCCATCTCAATACATTTACCCATAATGTACATTTAAGAGGTTTACCTATTGTAGTTGGTTCTTCTGCTTTAAGTGTTAATGTATCTGTAGTTTGATCTTTAATAGCTACATAGGGACTAGGCCTTCCACCTGTTTCTTGGTACCACTGATATTCAAATTGATCTGGATGCTCTCCACCTGTGATTAAGCCTGTACTATTACTAGTAACATCAGCTTTAATGCTAATTGTATCACCTACTATAAATATATATTTACTATTTTTTATAGTGGGTTTTAAAGTAAGTTCCTCATCTAAAATAACTGCTGCTTTATTAGTGTTACTAGAATTTTCATTTTTAGCATAAGATATTATTCCAACTATGCCTAATGAAAGAAATAATACTAATAAAGTAATAAACAATTTTTTCATTTTTATTTTCTTCATAAAATTTCTCCCCTTTTTATTATTTCTATACAGCTATCTTAAATAATATCATACAATAAATTTATCGTCAATATATAAATGGTAATTTTTAAATATTAGAAACAAATTTTAAATTATAACTCTATTAATTTTTATAATTTAAAATATTTATTTCTTAAAACATCCCTTCTCTCCTACTCTTGCAATTTTCTGCAAAAAAGATGATAAGGAAAATCTTATCATCTTTTAATTTTATCGCAATTTTATTACACTTTTATAATCTCATTCCACCATTAACGTCTATAACACTTCCTGTAATATATGAAGACATATCTGATACTAAAAAAGTAAGAACATCAGCTATTTCTTCAGGAGTTCCTAGTCTTTTTAACATTGTTTGACTAGAAAATTTATCTAATAGGTCTTGAGGCACATTTTTCAACATATCTGTTAAAATGTATCCTGGTGCAACGCAATTTACTCTGATATTTTGACCTTTTCTTGCAAATTCTTTTGCACATGATTTTGTCATACCAATTAAAGCAGCTTTAGAAGCTGAATAATTAATTTGACCTATATTTCCGTATTCTCCAACAATACTACTAATAGTAACTATTGATCCGTTCTTTTGTTCATCCATATATGGCTGAACTGCTTTTATAATATTGAAAACACCGGTTACATTAACATTTATAACTTCATTAAACATTTCTGTTGTCATTTTGTTTATTAATGCATCATTTATAATTCCGGCATCTGCAATTAATGCATCAATTTTTCCTTGTTCTTTAATTACTTTATCAGCTACATCTTGACATTTTTGTGCATCGGTTACATCTAAATGTAAAAAATGGATATTTTCATTATCAAAAGAAACATTGTTTCTTGCACAAGCATATACGATAGCTCCTTCTTCTGCCATTTTATAAGATGTTGCTAAGCCAATTCCTTTTGTTCCTCCTGTAATTATAACTACTTTGTTTTTAAGCAAATTCATTATCTTCAATCCTTTCTAATAGTAATGCTGCTCCCATTCCTCCGCCAATACACAAAGATGCAATACTATATTTAATATTATTATTATTTTTCATTATGTGAGAAATCTTAGTAGTAATTATAGCTCCTGTAGCTCCTAATGGATGACCCAATCCTAATCCTGAACCATATAAATTACATTTTTCTATTAAGTTTTCTGTAGATATTTCGTATTTTTGACCTAATAGTTTTAAGCAACCTAATATTTGAGCTGCAAAAGCTTCATTAATTTCCATATAATCAATATCGTTAATATGTAGATTTTCTTTATTTAATAAATCTGTTATTGCATAATATGGACCTAATCCCATTAATTGAGGATCACAACCTATAACGGAATTGTTAACAATTTTTGCTAAAGGTTTAATTTTATTTTTAATACAATATTCTTCAGAAGCTAACATTACAAAAGCTGCTCCATCATTTATTCCAGAAGAGTTTCCAGCTGTAATTGTTCCTGTTCCATCTTTTAGAAAACTTGGTTTTAATGTAGATAACTTTTCTCTTGTTGAGGTCCTATTTGGGAACTCATCTATTTCAAATGTACTTTCTTTTCCTTTGTAATCTTTTACAATTACTGGTACAATTTCTTCTTTGAAAATATTGCTGTCTACTGCATTTATTGATCTTTGTTGAGCTAAAATTGAATAATCATCTTGTTCATCTCTAGATATATTATATTTTTTAGCTATATTTTCTGCGGTTATTCCCATATGAAGATCGCTAAAAGAATCAATAAGTCCATCATGTGTCATCAAATCTATTATTTTAAAGTCACCCATTTTCTTACCTGTTCTTATATAAGGGTCTGTTGCATATGGAATATTAGACATGAATTCAAAACCACCAGCCAAAACTAAATCTTTTCCGCATTCGATTTCATTAATACCATTAATAATAGCTTGTAATCCAGAACCACATACCATATTTACTGAATAGGCTGGAACTTCTAATGGAACACCTGCATTTATGGCTATATTTCTTGCAGTTGCTTGTCCTGTTCCTGCTGAAATTACATTACCTATAATGACACTCTGAACATCTTTTATTTGAGATTCTTTAAATCCTTTTTTTATTAATTGAACACATATATCCTTTGGATCATTTCCATATAAGGATCCAAGAAATTTTCCAATTGCTGTTCTTTTGGCATCAATAATATATATTTTATTTTTCATTTTTTCCCTTTCTAGAATTTTAAATAAATCATTTAATATTTTAGATAATTACTTGTATATCTATATTAATACTATTATTTAGATATACAAGTAAAACTAAAAATAATATTTATATAAAATTAATTTAATTTAATTTAATTGATGTCTTCATTATATTCATCTAAATCTGAATATAAATCTTTAAGTTTTCCTATATAAGTTAATTTTAATCTTCCTATATCATTTACACTGATTCCTTCTGTATCATCATTTTCTATTGAATTTAAATAAACACCTGTTAATACTATTTTACCAATGTAATATGATTTTGCTACTCCAATGTCATTTACAGTTAATTTACTATCACCATCTACATCTCCTCTTACTGAAAATGTCCATATTTTACTTCCTATAGTTATAGTATCACCTGTAGCAACTGAAGAAGAATCATCTGTTACAAGAGTAGACGTATGAGTTTTTTCACTATCTGAACTTTCTATAATTGAATGATACTTTGGAGATTGAGAACATTTTAATAAACTATTTAATTCTTTATATGTTATTCCAAGAGGAAGAGATATTATTTTTTCCTCATCATTAAGTACAACATTTTTGCTTTGAGCTTCTGGATATAACTCTAAATTTTCTTCAACAATTTTTGTTATTGTAATAGCTTTATTAAATTGAGGAACATTAATTGTGCCTGCTTCTCCTAATTTTCCATTACCTGCAGTTATATTTTTTAGTGATATTATAGTTTCTATGGTTTCTTTTTCTGAAAAATCTATATTTTCTTTTACTTTAAACTTTAATGTAAGTATATTTTCTGATTCAATTTTTGTTAATGTGTGATCTATTGTATCAGAAGTAAATTTCTTAGTTGATTTATCATAACTATAGTTCCACATTTCAGACTGACCTGTAAGAATTTCTTCTCCTTCAATCATATCTAAATCTAAATATGTGCTGTCGTAGTCAAAATTACCTCCAATTATATTAATTCCTTCTCCTAGATTAGAAAGTTCTGCTATAGAATAAGTTATTTCAAATTTATCTCCAACATGTAAATCTGTAACTTCATTTTTTAATTCATCATTTACTTTATAAGCTTTAGCGGTTAGAGTTAAAGAAGGATTATTTACAACTGGTTGAGTAACAACCTCTGCTCCAATTTCTTTTTCTGCTTCATGAACACTTTTAGCAGCAAATGCTATTTTTATCATTTTTGTTGTATCTTCTCCAAGATTATCATAGTCAATATTTAAAATGTATTCATTTGAATTATCTGAAAAGTCTATGACTTGTTCTCCTACCATTATTTCATCAATTTCATATCCTTCATCTGCAATAATCTTAAATTGCTTACTTTCAATTGAAGGTAGAGTAGTTTCCTCATCTATAATTTTTTCTTCTTTTCTTAAAGTATTAATTGTATCTGCAATTTTACCATTTTCTGTTAAATCTAATACTTTACCACCCTCTGATGAATTTATAATTACAGATTTATCAGAATTTTGTTTATCAGAATCTGTTTCTGTTACTGCTGCAATTGTAAAAGGACTAAAACTATATACTTCAACAATTAATCCAAGCGGAGTAATTGTGCAAGGAATTTCTTCAACTCCTATAATTTCTCCTTGAGGGTTCTTCTTGTAGTGATATGCTTTAAATGTAACACCTGCATCATCTGGTCCATATCCTTGAGGAAAACCTAACATTACTCTAACACCCATTCCGTCTTTTAGGTTCTTTTGTTGTTGCTTGCATAATGTAAGATTTATATTATAAGTTTCGGTTGCTTCTACTTCCCTATTTTCGCCTTCTTCGGCTAAATAGTTTTCTAATTCATCATTCATTAATTTATCATCAGCTTTAGTAGTTTTTGTTGTAACTAAAGTTAATCTATGTTTTAGTATATCTGCTAATGCTGATAATTCTTCTTTACTTGTTCCTTCTAATGACATTTGACTCATGTCAATATTATCGTCCATTAAAACTGGTTTTCCATATACGTTTAAGTTAAAACCTTGTGCAGTATATGCATAAGCTGAACATGTATGTGCACATTGATATATTGTTGATAAAGGTTTTTTATGACTATAAGTACCCATTAATCCTTTAAAGTCAAATATATAATAAACTGTATCATCGGCCCACATTTCACTTGGTGTGAAATTAAATGTAAATGTACTTGTTCCATCAAATTTAAAGTCTGTTATTTTATAATTTAATCTTGGATGTGATTCATTTCCAATAGTGATATTTTCTGATGCATCTCTATATACTTTTGTCAAAGGTTCATATATCATAACTGATACTGATGGTTCTTCACCACTTTCATCTGGAATTAATACATCATCATATTCGATAGTTACAGGGTATGACTTCCCTATATATTGAACACTACTTACTGCTGGATTTGCTCTTTTTACATAAGGAGGTGCAACATACATTCCATTTGGATTATATAAGATTTCAGATTTATACATTAATGATTCTTCTGTTCCTAAATAAGTTGTTTGTTTAACTATATCTTCAAGATTTGATGTGTTTTTAATTGGAGCAGGTGCAATATCTGTTACAGCAACTTGTAAATAACTTACATGTACAACCATAAATTCTATCCATTCATCTGTATCTTGCATTCCTGAATTTCCATATATATCAGGACGTGGATAACACCATCCAGAACTTCTTACTTCATTATTTAAACCTTCTTGATAGAAATTAGTAAGTATATAAACTCCATCTTCTTCAATTGCTTTTTGACAACCATGGCCATTATAACTTACTCTTAAAATTGAAGTTGAACCTTCATTTTCAGGATTATAACTTTCGTCATCTATTTCTACTTTTAAAGGTCCTTCGTCAAAGATAACATCAAATTTTCCACTTGATACTTCAAGTTCAGGATATGAAAATTCAAAATTTGATTCTGACATTATTCCTGTTGGAACATGTTTATACATTCTATCTGCTCCGACTAAGAAATATTTAGAATCTACTATTTCTTCTCCTTGATCATTTACTTTATCTGTGTTATCAAATGTTACATCAACTGCATACCATTTATCATCACTTAATTCAACATAAGCCCACATATGTTCTTCAGGTTGATTTTCTGTTACTCTGTAAATGCCTTGAACTAATACACATGGTATATTTAATTTATCTAAGCAAACTTTTAAAGCTTTAGCCATACCAGAACAAACAGCATTTCCTTCATCTAAACCAAAAACTCCATAAGTTGTTCTAATAGTATAAGGATGTTCTGTTTGATGTTCATAAGTATATTTTGTCATTTTAGCGATTTCATTATGAACAACTTTAACCTGTTGTTCTATTAAATCTTGACCAACTTGTAAATTATCTTTTACATCTTCTGCTTTTTTTACAATCTGATTAATCTTATTATTTACATTATTTATTGCTTGATCAATTTTCTCATTATTTATAGTTCCGTCAGAATTTAAAAATTCCTTATTAATGTAATTATCACTTCTTCCTGTACCTATGTATAAATGTTTTATACCTTGAATTTGGTTTACTCTCATTGTAAAATAGTCAAAATCAACATAAAAAATATTTGGATTATCAGCTACAAAAGCATCTCTTGCTGCACCCATTGAGTTTAATAAATCTTGAGAACCTGAAGCAAAAGAATCAAGTTTTGCTTGCAATCCTGGCAATTGATTTTCTGTTATTTCTTTAGAAATATTTCCTTTTTTTAAATCTCCATTTTTATACATTTCTTCCATTACATTGTAAAATACCTTTGAATCATTTGTTAATTGATTATAAAAATATTTTGTAGAAATGTTTTTAGGATTAGTATTTTCTTGGCTTGTTTCTTCAGCGTAAACAATAGTAGGCATTGTAAAACTAATCCAAGAAAATTGTAAAGCTAAAATAGCTGCAACTAAAATAGTTGAAATAAATTGTTTTAATTTCATAAAAAACCTCCCATTTATTTTAATAATACCAATAAATTATATCATAAAACCAACCTTAAAATCAAGGCTTTTTGATTTTATTATTATGTAATTAATACAAAATTAAAAAAATAAAAACTAGAAACAAAAATTAATTTATTTCTAGTTTTTATTTTATCTATTTATCATTATCTTTGACATCTTTTACAATTTCATCTGCGATTATATAATTAACTTGTTTTTTAATTTTTTTGTTTAATAAATTTGTTTTATAAATCATTATAATTATAAATAACATTATAACAACTATAGAAGCTGTCAAATATGTATTTGCTCCTAAATTTGGAATTCTAGTTGTAGCCATAGAATCTGAAGCTGAATTTGAAGTTCCAGTAGTAGAATTATTTGGCTTTGAATTGTTATTATTGCCATTATTATTTCCTGTAGGAATATTATTATTGTTGTTATTATTGTTATTGCTACTATTGTTGTTATTATCGTTATTATTGTCGTTATTATCCGGTTTATTATTATCATCAGGCTTATTATCATTGTCACCAGGCTTGGTTTCAGGTTCATTATCATCAGGATTAGTTTCAGGTTCTTTATCTTCTGATGGATCACTTGAACTGGGATTTTTTATACTGATTGATATTTCTACGTCATTACTTTTACCTGGAGCATTGCTTCCATTTGAAAGTTCTATATTTGATAATTTAAAAGTTGTATTATCGACTTCTTTTTGCGCTATAAATTTTATAGTACATAAGTCTTCACCATCTAATGGTGAAAAATCAGAATTTCTATCAGCAATTAATTTTCCATTTTCTTCATTGAAATATGGAGATGTCCAATTGCCTATTCCAGAATGAGAAATATATTTTAAAGCACTTTTATCATATTCTAATACTGCTCCATAACTAATTATTCCTCTATCTGCTGTTAAACTATCTAATCTTAAAGTTAATGTAACTTCTTCTCCTACATTATAAGTTTCTTTTGAAGTTGACATTTTAAATGTTGATGAAGTAATTACAGAAAAAACATTTATACTTAAAGCACAAATTGTAAATATTACTATACTAATTATTGTTAAAATTTTATTTTTCATATTATCTCCTTTTTATTAATATTTTTTAACACATATTTTATTATAACATAATTATGTAAAAAAATCAATAGATTTCTTAATTTTACTATCATATATCAATCGCTTGTTTAAAAAATATAACCTACCAAAATAGTAGGCTATATTTTTTTAGTACTTTTAATACATTACATCTATATCTACATATCCAGTAATTCCATCTATAATTCCCGTTTCGCTTATTTGCCAAATCTTATATGAACCACTATAATTTGTTTTTTCAGTATAATGTGCAAGCCAAACAGGATAATTATTAGAATTATTCCAAACAGATTCTAAATATTTTTTACTACCATATAACATTGGTTTAAAACCAATATTTTGACATTCATTCATAAATGAGTTAGCAATGTTATTTATATCTGTTAAACTCATTTTAAGACTATTAAATGATGACCAATTTTCCCAATCAAAAGCAACAGACAAATTAACGTAATTATAACCTATATTATCACGAATCCATAATGCTTGATTTTTTGCTTCTTCTTCAGTTTTGGCATAAGAAGAAAAATATATTGCTACTGAAATACCATTGTTTAAACAACCTTCGATATTTTGTTTGAAATATGGATCTATTGCAACTTCTTCATCAAATCCTTTTTGATAACCCATCCTAATTACCGCAAATTCGACACCTTGCTCTTTCATTTTAACCCAATCTATATTTTCTTGCCATTTAGATACATCAATACCAATTCTTGTGTTATTATTTTTATATTTGGTTACAGCATCTTGAAAAGCAATTGAACTTTGACTTGTTGTATAATTATCTCTTACTTTTAAAATAAAATCTTTAGTTGCAATATTTCCGCTAGCATCTGTTATTTTGTATGTTAAGCTATATTCTCCAGCTACATTTAAATTATATTGACCTAATATTTCTCTTTTAGGATTAGGGTCAATGTCATCAGCACTCATTATTGAATTTACTAAATTTCCGTTATAACCTGTTTTTACAACATAATTATCATCCAAAATTATTATTGGTGCTGTTGTATCTGCAATTATTTCAGTTGGTGTTTCATTATTTTTGGTATTTTTATTTTTTACAACATATAAAGTTAAACCAACGATTGATAATATCAATAAAATTGCAACTAATATTAACACTACTATTTTTTTATTAAAAGACATAATTTTTCATCCCTTCTATAAATCTATTATTTTTTCCCAAGGTAAATAATTTTTTCCAAAATGTCCATAATTTGTTGTTGATCTATATATTGGCTTTTTTAAATCAAGATAATTTATTATTCCTGTTGGAGTTAGATCGAATTTATTTACTATTTTTTGAATAATATCTTGTTCGGAAATTGTGTTTGTCTCAAATGTATCTACATATATTGATACTGGTTTTGCAATTCCTATAGCATATGCAATTTGTACTTCACATTTTTTTGCATATCCATTTGCAACTATATTTTTAGCAATATGTCTTGCCATATAACTTGCAGATCTATCTACTTTTGTTGGATCTTTTCCAGAAAAAGCACCTCCACCATGTCTAGAATATCCTCCATAAGTGTCTACTATTATTTTTCTGCCTGTTAGACCACTATCACCAAGAGGACCACCTATTATAAATCTTCCAGTTGGATTAATATAGTATTTAGTATTTTCATCTAAAAACTTAGATGGTACTATTTTATTAATTACTTTTTCTTTTATGTCTTTTTTTAATACTTCTAAATTAACATTTTCTTTATGTTGTGTAGAAATGACAATTGTGTCAACTCTTGAAGGTATATTATTATTGTATTCAATTGTAACTTGTACTTTTCCATCAGGTTTTATATAATCAATTATTTTTTCTTTTCTAACATCTGTAAGTCTTTTTGCTATCTTGTGAGCTAAAGATATTGGCAATGGCATAAGCTCTTCTGTTTCATCACATGCATATCCAAACATTAAACCCTGATCTCCAGCTCCAACAGACTTTATTCCACCATTTTTTGTTTCAAGTGATTCATCTACTCCTAGTGCTATATCTGGAGATTGTTTTGATATATTAATTATTATATTACATGTTCTATAATCAATATCTGTGTTACTATCTTCGAAGCCTACTTCTTTAATTGCATTTCTTACGACTTCTTCTATATTAACTATTGCAGTTGAAGTAATCTCTCCTGTAATATATATTTCACCTTTTCCAGCAACTGTTTCGCAAGCAACTCTTGCATTTGGATCCTTTTCCAAGAAATTATCTAATATACTATCTGATATATAGTCACATAATTTGTCTGGATGCCCTTCTGTAACACTCTCTGATGTAAATAATTTTTTCATTTTTTTCTCCTTTTATTATTTGATTAATTATTTTTTTAATAATTAAGGTATTATTTCATTATTTTAAACATTTTTAATAAATAATATTATATTATAAATATTCTAATATTTCAAGTATAAATTTAGTGCATTTAAGAAAAATCCTCCGGCTAATGAAGTGAACTATTTGGGGTTTACTTTATAAGCCGGAGGATTTTTATTTTATTCATCTATTGTTGAAATTCCAAGTGTAATTTCTTCTAATACATCAAGTAAAACTCTCACAGTATCTAGAGCTGTAAATATTGGAATATTATTTTCAACAGCACATCTTCTAATTAAAATTCCGTCCATTGTAGGATCTACTGCATCTATATTATTTGTATTAATTACATAATTCACATACCCTTTCCTCATTGATTCTAATATTTCTTCACTACCTTCACTAATCTTTCTTTTAGTTCTTGTTCTTATTCCATGTTCTTTTAAGAAATTAGCAGTACCAATAGTTGCTTCAATATTAAATCCTAAATTATAAAATCTTCTTATTAGAGGAAGTGCTTCTTCCTTATCTTTATCTGCAATTGTAACAAAAATTGTACCATAATTTGCAAGTTTCATACCTGTAGATTGAAGTGCTTTATATAGAGCTCTTGTTAATTTTTTATCATAACCTATTGCTTCACCTGTTGATTTCATTTCAGGTGATAAATATGCATCTAATCCATTTAATTTAGAAAATGAAAATGCTGGTGCTTTTACATACCATTTTTCTTTTTCTTTTGGATATACTTCATTTATCCCTTGGTCTTTTAATGATTTTCCTATCATAACTAATGTTCCTATATCAGCAAGTGAATATCCTGTTGATTTTGAAATAAATGGAACTGTTCTTGATGAACGTGGATTTACTTCTATTACATATACATTTTCTTCTTTATCTACTATAAATTGAATATTATATAAGCCAATAATTCCAATACCTAAACCTAATTTTATAGTATAATCTAATATTTTTTCTTTTGCTTTTTCGCTAATACTAAATGTTGGGTAAATGCTTATACTATCACCAGAATGTATTCCTGTTTTCTCAACATGTTCCATTATTCCCGGTACAAAAACATCTTTTCCGTCACAAACTGCATCTACTTCAAGTTCTTTACCAATAATATATTTATCTACTAAAACTGGTTGTTTTGTATTTACTTCAACTGCTGTTTTTAAATATTTTTCTAAAGCTTTTTTATTAGAAACAATTTGCATTGCTCTACCACCTAATACATAACTTGGTCTTACTAAAACTGGGTAACCTATTTCTTCTGCAACTTTTATTCCATCTTTTATGTTTGTTACTGCTTCTCCTTTTGGTTGTAATAATTTTAATTCATTCATAACTTTTTCAAATGAATCTCTGTTTTCTGCTTTTTCTATTGCATCTACATCTGTTCCAATAATTTTCACACCTAGTTTTGCAAGTGGCCCTGCAAGATTTATTGCAGTTTGACCACCAAGTGATGCAATTACACCTTCTGGTTTTTCAAGTTCAATTATATTCATTACATCTTCAATTGTTAAAGGCTCAAAATATAATTTATCACTTGTTGTGTAATCAGTTGATACTGTTTCAGGATTATTATTTATTATTATTGCTTCATAACCTGCTTGTTTAATTGTTTTTATAGCATGAACTGTTGAATAATCAAATTCCACACCTTGTCCTATTCTAATAGGTCCTGCACCCAATACTATTATTTTCTTTTTATTACTTACAATTGATTCATTTTCTTCCTCATATGTAGAATAAAAATATGGTACATAACTTTCAAACTCGCTACTACATGTATCTATCATTTTATATACAGGGAATATATTATTTTGTTTTCTTAAATTAAATATTTCTTCTTCTGTTTTTCCCCAGCAATTTCCTATGTATTTATCACTAAATCCTACTTTTTTTAGTCTTTTTAAAACTTCTATATCTCCTATATTTTCTTTTAATTTTTTTTCTAGTTTAACAATATGTGTGATTTTTTCTAGGAAAAACATATCTATTTTAGTTATATTATAAATAAGACCTATATCAACATTTCTTCTGATTAGCTCTGCAATTGCATAAATTCTATCATCTCTGCCCTCTTTTATATAATCCATTAATTTTTCTGTTTCATAAGATTTAAATTTAGGCATTTCAATATGACATACACCTATTTCTAAAGACCTAACAGCTTTTAAAAGACTTTCTTCAAATGTTCTACCAACACTCATTACTTCACCTGTTGCTTTCATTTGAGTACTTAATTTATTTGATGCTAATGTAAATTTGTCGAATGGGAATCTTGCAATTTTTGTTACAATATAATCAAGTGCTGGTTCAAAACTTGCAGGTGTATTTGCTAATTTTATTTCATCTAACCTCATTCCAACTGCTATTTTTGCAGAAACTCTTGCTATTGGGTATCCACTTGCTTTTGAAGCTAAAGCTGATGAACGTGATACTCTTGGGTTTACTTCTATTAAATAATATTTAAAAGAATGCGGGTCTAGTGCAAATTGTACATTACATCCTCCCTCTATTTTTAAAGCTCTGATTATTTTTAAAGCACTATCTCTTAATAATTGATATTCTTTATTAGTTAAAGTTTGACTTGGTGCAACAACTATTGAATCTCCTGTGTGAATTCCAACTGGGTCTAAATTTTCCATATTACATACTGTTATTGCCGTGTCATTTTTATCTCTTATAACTTCATATTCAATTTCTTTATATCCTTTAATACTTTTTTCGACTAATACTTGTCCTACTGGTGAAAGTTTTAAAGCATTTTTTATGATTGAAAGTAATTCTTCTTCATTATCTGCAAATCCTCCGACCAGTACCTCCTAAAGTAAATGCTGGTCTTAATACAACAGGGTATCCAATTTTTTTTGCAGCTTCTACTCCTTCTTCTATAGTTGTCGCAATTATTGATTCTAATACAGGTTCTCCAAGTGACTCACATAATTCTTTAAATTTTTCTCTATCTTCTGCTTTTTCTATACTTTCACTACTTGTTCCAAGTAATTCTACTTGGCATTCATGTAATACTCCTTTTTTATATAATTGCATAGCTATATTTAATCCTGTTTGTCCTCCAATTCCTGGAAGTATTGCATCAGGTCTTTCGTATCTTATTATTTTTGCAACATATTCTAATGTTAAAGGTTCCATATATATTTTATCAGCAATTGATGTGTCTGTCATAATTGTTGCAGGGTTTGAATTAACAAGTATTACTTTATAACCTTCTTCTTTTAAGGCTAAACATGCTTGTGTTCCTGCATAATCAAATTCTGCTGCTTGTCCTATTACAATTGGACCTGAACCTATTACTAATACTGTTTTTATATCTTCTCTTTTTGGCATTTTTCTACTCCTCTTTAATTTTTATTTTCTTCCAATAATGAAATAAACTTATCAAATAAATAACTACTATCTTGTGGTCCTGGCGCACTTTCTGGGTGATATTGTACACTAAATATTTTATC
Source organism: uncultured Clostridia bacterium (assembly GCA_947632585.1). Taxonomy (GTDB): domain Bacteria; phylum Bacillota; class Clostridia; order TANB77; family CAG-508; genus CAG-269. Next base: position 31,679 of record CANRPS010000001.1, on the reverse strand, counting down.
TTTTTTACATTCTACACCTTCTATAGTATCATCTAATATATTTTTATGTGTAACAACTAATTTTGTTTTAGATAAAGATTTCTCATCTACTGCATAACTATGGTTTTGGCTTGTTATTTCTATCTTATCTGTTATAAGATTTTTTACAGGATGATTTCCACCTCTATGACCAAATTTTAATTTATATGTTTTTGCACCATATGCTAAACTTATCATTTGATGTCCCAAACATATTCCAAATATTGGATATTTTCCTTTTAGTTCTTTTATTAAATTAATTACTTCTGTTACATCTTCTGGGTTTCCTGGCCCATTTGATAAAAATATACCATCTGGTTTTAAATCTATTACTTCTTTACTTGTTGTATTATATGGCACTATTGTTACATTACATCCTTTTTTATTTAAACTTCTTACTATATTTAGTTTTATTCCACAATCTATCGCAACTACATTATATTTAGGATTTGCTGTTCTTGAGTACCATCTTTTTTTACAGCTAACTTTGGAAACAGCATCTGTTGGAAGATTATAATTCTTAAGTTTTTTTAAAGCTTCTTCTTTACTTACATTTATATCTGTTAAAATTACTTTTCTGCTTCCTTTTTCTCTTATACTTCTTGTTAATTTTCTTGTATCTATTCCATATATTCCAGGAATATTGTTTTCTTCTAAGTATTCAGATAGTGTTTTTGTATATCTAAAATTGCTTGGATGGTCATTATATTCTCTTACAATTAATCCTCCAATTGTTGGCTTAAATGTTTCATAGTCATCATCTGTTATTCCATAATTTCCGAATAAGTGGATATGTCATAACTACCATTTGATATGTATAAGAGGGGTCTGATACAATTTCTTGATAACCTACCATAGATGTATTAAATACAATTTCACATATTGTTTCTTTATCAGCACCAAATCCAAAACCCAAATATTCTTCACCATCTTCTAGTACTATTTTTTTGTTTAATTCTTTCATCTGATCTTCTCCCTTCATTTTTGCAAAAAAAAAATAAGGAAACAATTCTCCTTATTTAAACTAAAAATAAAAATGAAAATAAAATTACTATTAAAAAAGTAATTGAAATGGCTATTGAATTGGCTTTTTTAATAGAGTTTTTCATTTTTATTTCTTCCTTTCATTTTTAACTTTTTATATTATAGCAAATAAAATTTTAATTGCAAGAGTTTTTATATTTTTTTCTAATTCTATTTTTAAATCTTGACCTTTTGTTAGTCTAAAAGCATGTTCTTTCATAATGTTCTCCTTTTTCTATTTATCGTTAGTTATATCACCATCTCCACTAACAGGTATTGATTCACCTAAATATTTAGGCTTAGGTTTAAAAATACATTTAATAAAATCTTTATTTCTTGCTAAAATTTCCCTTGCTTCTCTATATGTTTCACCTACATACTTTCTGGGGTCTGAACCAACTCCATAAGCTTCAATACCAAATTTATTTGCAATATAAAGAGCTCTATATAAATGATATTTTTGAGTTACAATTATTGCTTTTTTTACTCCAAATATTTCTTTTGCTCTATATATACTTTCATAACTTGAAAAACCTGCATGATCCATAAATATATTTTCAGAAGGAATTCCATTTTCAATTGCAAAATTTTTCATGATTGTAACTTCATCATAGTCTTTTCTACTATGATCTCCACTCATAATTATTTTGGTTGATACATTATTATAATATAAATCAATAGCTGTTAATAATCTATCTTCAAGCATTGGGCTTGGCTTATTTCCCCATATTCCTGCACCAAGTACAATTATACAATCAATATCATTTATGTTTGAATAGTTTGTATTTTCTATTATTTGCTTTTTGGTTGTAAATTTTACATAAAAATTTATTCCAAATATAATTATTACAACTATTGCTATAATAATTGTAAATATAATCACACATTTCATTATTTCATTCATAAAAATACTTTCCTTTTTTATTATGGAAAAAACCTTGTAGTTGGATACTCTTTTTTCATTTTTATTATATCATTATAAGTATATTTAAAGTATTGTGGAAAAGGATCCTTTACTTTTGTAACCATGTATAGTGTATAAGAATCTTTATATTTTTCCATAAATTTAATTTCACCACTTGACATATTAAATATTTCTTTTGTACCAGAAGTTGCTTTAACTTCTACAAATTGTTTTCTATTATCTTTAATATATTCAATATCATATGGTGATTGAGGATATTCTTTACTTGTATGGTATAGTTCATTTTTTTCAGTAAGATCCTTTGATAGTAAATTAAATATAAACTCTTCTCCTAACTTTCCGTTTTCTGCTCTGGATTTATTTATTAATTCATAAGATATATTTGTATTATTTAATTCTGGCATTTCTTCAACTATAACAACATAGTCATTATCTACAACTTTTGTTGGATCTACCATTAATTTTTCACCAAAACCTTTTTTCCTTTTAAATACAGTTGTTAAAGGAATACCTTTAGGACCTATTAAGGATGTTATAAAATTTAGTGTTTTATTTATTTCATCATACTCAAAGCCTCTAACTATAAAAGCAAAGCCACCATTTTGTCTTAAAATCGAATCAAGTATATCAGAATTATCTATGTTATATCCATCTCGCTTATATAAAAAAGATATTGGATAATGTAATTTTAATCTTCCTAAATGAGTATTTATACCTTTTGTTCCATCTTGTTTTTTTATTATTTCATCAGTTTCTCTTTTTATGTACATTATAAATTGACTTTTCGTTTTTAATTGCACTCCGTCCAATAAAATATTTTCAAATACAAAAACATCATCAATATTATTTCCTGATTTTGAATTTTTTTTACATATGTTTATTAGCATTTCAGGTGGATCTTCAACCTTGCAATTATATTTTTTTAAATCTAATATATCTTTTCTCCATTTTTCTTCCTTTTTACTTTGATTTAATGGAGTGGAAACAGTTGCGGTTTGACCTTTTTTGTAATCATTAAATACACCATAAAATAATGATTTTTCATCAATTTTAAATCTTATTTTATTATCCATACTTATAATCCTTTCTGACTTTTTTAATTTAACCAATCATAGTCAATTTCAGATAATTGTTTAAAAATATTTTCTAATAAATTTGTTACTAAGTTTACATCCCATCCGTTACCTGCACGTTTAGATAATTGAGTATAAGATTGATTACCAAATTTTATATCAATTTTTCTATTTACACCTTCTAATCCTTCCAAGCCCATTAATCTAAATTGTTCTGTTACAGACATTTTTCTAACAATTTCTTTATCTTTATTAGCTTCAATAACTCTTAAAGCATTATGCTCTGGCATTGTTATTGTAATTGAATAACCATCTTTTTTAATTTTTTTATTATAAACGTCAAAACATAATGGTTTATCTACAAAAAAGCTATTTATATTATGTTTTTCTTTTAAATGTTTTATTTGCTTATCTGATAAGTACATTTCTTTTGGTACATATCCATCTGGATCTAAAAAATCAGCCATCAATAAATTATTTTTCTTTTTTGGAGGTATCATGGAAAAGTCTTCTGGTAATCCTCCATACCTTGAAAACATCCATATTCTTTCTCTATTTTGAGGAATACCATAATCTTTGCTATTTAATATCTCTGCAAATAAAGCTTTTTCATCGTGATTCTCCTTATCTTTGACATATCCCATATTATGTAATAATGTTTCCATTACTAATCTTGTTGATTCAAATTTTTTAGAAAAAAAACCTTTTACATTTTCTAATAAAATATATTTTGGTTTTTTTTCATTGCAAATTCTCATAATATGTTGAAATAATGTCCCACGACCATATGGATCATCTTCTCCCTTTTGCATTCCTGCTGTAGAGAATGGTTGACAAGGAAATCCTCCCATAAAAAAATCAAAATCAGGGAGATTTTTAGGATTAATTTTTGTAATATCTCCATAGTTTTTTATTTTTCTTCCATTTTGACTTTTGTGGTTTAAATCGTATAATTCACATGCATACTTATCTATTTCAGAATATCCTACTACTTTGTATTGGAAATTAGGATATTTTTCCTTTAGTCTTTTTAAAGCAAAGCTTCCTCCACCATATCCAGCAAATCCTTCAAATATTTTTAATGTTTTTTTTGTGTTCTTCACTTATAAATTCACCCCTGCATTTTTCCATCTAATTTTATATTTCATACATAAATTTTATCATTTTTCTTTTCATATTTTATAAGAAACATTGAAAAAAATCAACGAATATATATAAAAATTTCTTAAATTTTGTTTATTTTGAAAAAAGGTAATTATCACATAATGTAACAATTACCTTCTGATTTTATTTAAGTATTTCATTAGCTAATTCATCTAATTTTGTTATATCACTATCTTTCATAGTTGATTTTATTGTAATAATTGGTTCTACTATTTCTATATTTTTCATAGTTGATAATATATCTTTCATACATTTAGCAGAATTTGGAGCCCATGTACCATTTTCTATAAGTCCTACTTTTCTCATCTGGTAATTTTTTCCTTTTAAATTCAAAAGTAAATTTCTCATAGGTGGAAAGATTTCCATATTATATGTTGAAGCAGCAAATATGATTTTTCCATATTTGAACGAATCTTCTATTGCTTCTGCAAAGTCTTCTCTTGATAAATCTGAAAGTACGACTTTTTTTGCACCTTTTTGTTCTAATATTTCTTTTAATTTCTCACATACTTTAAATGTATTTCCATGAATGGATGCACAAGCAATAAAAACACCATCTTCCTCTACTTCATATTTACTCCATACATCATATTTATTAATATAATGAGATAAATCTTTTTTTAAAATAGGACCATGTAAAGGACAAATTGTTTTTATATCTAATAAACTAGCTTTTTTTAATAATGCTTGTACTTGAACACCATATTTTCCAACTATATTAAAATAATATCTTCTTGCTTCACAATCCCATGGTTCTTCAGTATCTAAAGTACCAAATTTTCCAAACGCATCTGCAGAAAATAATATTTTTTCTGTTTCTTCATATTCCATCATGACTTCTGGCCAATGTATCATTGATGCCATAATAAATTTTAATTTATGTTTTCCTAAATCTAATATATCCCCTTCTTTTACTTCAACTTTTCTTTCATTTAAGTTCTCAATTTCAAAAAATTGTGGTAAAAATGTAAATGTTTGACATGTTCCAACAAGCTTTATATTAGGATACTTTTTGGCTATTCTTCCAATGTTATATGAATGATCTGGTTCTAAATGTGATATTATTAAATAATCTGGTGTTTTTCCATCTAAAGCTTTTTCTAAATTATTTAGCCATTCTTCTGTTTTTCTTTTATCAATTGTATCCATTATTGCTATTTTATCATCAAGTATTACATACGAATTATAAGAAATACCATTTGGTACCATATATTGGTTTTCAAATAAGTCAATATCTTTATCATCTGCTCCTATATATTTAATATTATTTGTAATTTCTATATCTTTCATTTTCTTCCTCCTTCTATATTTCACTAAATACTTTTCCTAAAGATTCATTTATAACAAGACTTGCTTTACTATCATATAAAGTAGAATCTTTGTTAATTAAAACTAGATTCTTTCCTTTAAAATAGTTTATAAGTCCACTTGCAGGATATACAGTTAAAGATGTTCCTCCAACTATTAATAAGTCTGCATTTCTAATTGCAATAATTGAATTTTCTAAAATTTCAGTATCTAATTCCTCCTCATATAAAACAACATCTGGCTTTATGATTCCTCCACATTCGCATCTTGGAATATCAGAAGAATTAAATACATATTCAGCATCATAAAATCTTTTACATTTCATACAATAATTTCTTAAAACACTTCCATGTAATTCATAAACAATTTTTGAACCCGCTTTTTGATGAAGACCATCAATATTTTGAGTTACAATAGCTTTTAATTTGCCTATATTTTCTAATTGTGCTAATTTTATATGTGTTATATTTGGTTCATATTTTAAACTATTCATTTTTTCTCTATAAAATTTATAAAACTCATCTGTGTAGTTTATAAAAAATGTATGACTTAATATTTCTTCTGGTGGGTATTTATATTTTTGATTATATAATCCATCCTTACTTCTAAAGTCTGGTATACCACTTTCTGTAGAAACTCCTGCTCCTCCAAAAAACACAATATTATTGCTTTCATCAATTAACTTTTTTAGTTCTAAAATTTTATCTTCCATTTTAATATTCCTTATATATTTTTGCAATATTTAAATATTATATTCTATTTTTAATATGTTTTTATTTTATCTTATTTTGCAAGTTTTTACAAGACATATTATTTGATATAATAAAAAATATAGATGACGACATTCCTATGCAAGAAATGTCATCATCTATTAAAGCAAAAGTTCACCTAAATATTCTGTTGAATATTTTTTTGATAAAATTTTGCTTTTGGGGTATGTTCTCGCTTGCTTCAGGTTTGTCGTCTTTCATTTCAGATGTTACGATTCGAATGACTCTGCCATCAATCGAGGTCTGAAAGCAAATGTTGTTCATCACCACATGTGCGATTTCTCCTTTCATCATTTTTGTGCAAATCCAATTCTGATAAAAGTCCATTGGCAATCTACCTACATCACCAATAATACCTTCATCATTCCGGTAAAAGAAAAAGATGTTAGGGTCGTCACTTTCGACTAGAGAATATGTTCCGTCGGAAATTCCCATGTGTTCATTGGACATTACTTAATCCCTCCAATTCATCTGCATTTGGTGTCCAAACTATATTATATAATATTTCCTAGTATAATTCAAGTTTTATTTTTGTTTTGCCATAGAAAGTATTCTCAAACGTCTTAAAATTGACAGGAATTTCTACAAATAGTATAATATATATATAAGACGCTTTGTCTTATGCACAATTTCCTCAGAGAACAAAAAGAGAAGGAGAGATGACAATGAAGCTTGAATTCACTCAGATTGTAACACCGAAGGTCACCATCGATGATATCCGAGCTCTTTGGAGATCCGTGAATCGCGACAATCGTAAATCGAATTGTCTCGGATTTGACAACGCATACGTAGGAAACTGGACATGGCTCTTTGATAACGGCTATGCTGTTCGCCTGGACTATCCCTACGACACTCCGACGATGTGGATTGGACTATGGATAAAAAATGGCGAAATCCTATACGTCGAAGATGCGCTTGCAAGGTGCTGCGGAACTGACGAGGATGCCGAACGGATTCTGGCGGATGTTGACATGGGCAATATTTCTTTTTGGGATCTGTGAGAAAAGGGGGAAGTTCTTTATTGAACTTCCCTCTTTCAATTTGATCTATATATGTATAGTTCATTGAATTATTTTTACTAATTATTGTTTTTCCTAATTTTTTCTCTAAATCATCTCTTGCTGTTTTTGCTACTTCTCCTCCAGATTTTGCAACTTTCTTATTTTCTTTTAAGCCAAGTGGTCTGTGTTCTTTAGCTAGTTCCCTTGTGGCTATTTCGCCTAAATCAGTTAATGCTACTTCGATATCAGACATATTATCTCTTAAAGATTCTTTTCTAATTCCTTTATATTTTTTGTATTCTGATGCCTTCATACCTGACCAAGCTTTATATATTTCATTTGTTAATACTGCAAATTCATAGTTTTCTTTAATTCCATTTTCTTTCCATATATCAGTTAATTTATTTCTATCCAATATTCCTTTTAACCTTGCTTCAATCCATTTATCAGAATAACCTCGATTTCTGTAATAATCAATTGCTCTTTTTATTGCAATTTCAGGGTCAAATACTTCATCAATTCTTTCTTTTCCCATTTGAGCTAACCACATTTTAAATGGCTCTGCTTTATTACTTGGTATTGATTCAATAAGACGTAATATTCCTTTTGTGTCTAAAATGTCTGCATTTCTCATTTTTCCGTCTTTTGCTTTAAATTTGAATGTGTCACAATTTGTGACGGTTTCATTTCCTTCTTTAATCATTCTATATTTTAAAGTTCTCCAATAATGCGATGGATCTGGACTATCTGTTAATGCTTTTATTACATCAGTAATATTAAAATAATATTCTTCTTTATCTGCATTCCAAATACTTCGTATTTCATATCCTTCAAAAAGGTTTGATATAATTTTTAATTTGTTATTTTCCATTAAATATACCTCCTATCTCTATAATTATTAGCGAACATTTGTATTGTATCATCTTTTGACTTCATATTCAATATTTTTACAAAAAAATATTGATTTTTTACACCAAAAAAGAAGTGTCATCCAATTTATTTTGGATACACTCCTTATTTTTCAATGGTTTCCAGTTATATTTTTATAATTTAGGTGACAAATTAATTTTTGACACCTATTTTTTAAATTGTTGGAATTCTTGTAATAAGCTAGTTAAGCATTCTTCCCGCAACAATTCTTATACTTTTTGCCCGAACCACAAGGACATGGATCATTTCTTCCAACCTTTGGCTCTTCCCTAACAATAGTTCTATTTACATTAGGATTATCTATAGTAGATTGACCGCCATCAACACTATTTATTGACTGAAGTGCTGCTTTAGTTATTTTTGCTGTTTCACTTCTTCTTAAATCCTTTTGTTGTCTTAAATTCATAAGAAGTTTTACAACATCAATTTTTATAGATTCAATCATTTCATCAAACATTTCAGTACCAGTTATTCTATATTGAACAACTGGATCTTTTTGTCCCCATCCTTGAAGTCCAATACCTTTTCTTAATTCGTCCATGCTATCAATATGATCCATCCATTTTTGATCAACTACTTTAAGCATAACAATTCTTTCTATTTCACGAAGTTGTTCTGGTTCAATTTCATTTTCTTTTTCTTTATATTTTGAATGTGCTTTTTCTTTTAAAGATTCTATAATTGAATTTACATCATTTTGTTTTTCTTTTATCTCATCAGCCATATTAATTCCAAATGTATTTTGAATTTCATTAGCTAAAGATGTTATATTTAAAGTTGTATTGCCATGTTCATCACTTTCATTAAATGTTTCAACAGTTATCTCTGCAACCCAATCAATATAGTTAGAAATAACTTCACTTAAATCTATTCCATCAAGAACTTGTCTTCTTTGTGAATATATTTCAGTTCTTTGAACATTCATTACATCATCATATTTTAATACATTTTTACGTATACTAAAGTTTCTACCTTCTACTTTCTTTTGAGCATTTTCAACAGCTTTCGAAATAAAACCAACTTCTATAGGAATATTTTCATCTATATTTAGTGCAGAATATACTTTAGTTACTCTGTCTCCACCAAAGATTTTCATCAAATTATCTTCTAGACTTATATAGAATTTAGAATCTCCAGGATCTCCTTGACGACCACTTCTTCCACGAAGCTGATTATCAATACGTCTTGATTCGTGACGCTCTGTACCTATAATTTTTAAACCGCCAGCTTCAATTACCTTTTCTTTCTCATTTTGTATTTGTTCTTGATATTTCTTTTCTAATGCTTTAAATTGCTCTCTTGCTCTTAAAATGTCTTGATCATCTGTTTCATAATATGTGTTTGATTCTTCTATTAAGTTTGCAGGTACTTTGTTTTCTCTCATTTCTTGTTTAGCTAAAAATTCACTATTTCCACCAAGCATAATATCAGTACCACGACCAGCCATATTTGTAGCAATAGTTACACTACCATATTTACCAGCTTGTGCAATTATTTCTGCTTCTTGTTCATGATATTTTGCATTTAATACTGTATGTTTGATTCCTGCATCTTTTAATTTTTTACTTAATAACTCTGATTTTTCTACTGATACTGTACCAATTAATACTGGTTGACCTTTTGAATGTGCTTCTTTAACTGATTCTACAATTGCATTGAATTTTGCTCTTTCATTTTTTAATATAACATCATTTTGGTCTTTACGAATCATAGGTTTGTTTGTAGGAATTGCAATAACATCTAAATTATATATTTCTTCAAATTCACTTGATTCTGTCATGGCAGTACCTGTCATACCTGATAACTTACCATACATTTTGAAGAAGTTTTGGAAAGTAATTGTTGCAAGAGTTTTTGATTCGTCTGCAATTTTAACTTTTTCTTTTGCTTCTAATGCTTGATGCAAACCATCATTATATCTTCTTCCATACATAATACGTCCTGTGAATTCATCAACTATTAATACTTGTCCATCTTTTACGATATAATCAATATCTTTTTTCATAATACCATGTGCACGTAAAGCTTGATTAACATGATGAACTATATCAGAATTCTCTATATCATTAAAATTTTCTAAACCAAATTCTTTTTCTGCTTTTTCAATACCTTTTCCAGTAAGAGTAGCAGATTTTGCTTTTAAATCTACTATATAGTCATAATTTTCATTGTCTTCTTGTTGATCTGCGTCTTTAACATCTTCTTCAATTATAACTTTTGCTTGTAGTTTTCTTACAAAAGTATCTGCTCTTTTATATAAATCTGAAGAAGAATTAGCCCTACCAGATATTATAAGAGGTGTTCTAGCCTCATCTATTAAAATACTATCTATTTCATCTACGATTGCAAAATGTAGTCCTCTTTGAACAAGTTGATTTTTATATATTACCATGTTGTCTCTTAAGTAATCAAATCCAAATTCATTGTTTGTACCATAAGTAATATCAGCATTATAAGCATCTTGTTTTTGCTTTGGAGATTGTCCTGAAATTACCAAGCCTACACTTAATCCCATAAATTTATATAATTTTCCCATCCATTCACTATCACGTTTTGCTAAGTAGTCATTTACAGTTACAACATGAACACCTTTTCCTTCTAATGCATTCAAATACACTGGAAGTGTTGCAACAAGTGTTTTACCTTCACCAGTTTTCATTTCGGCAATTCTACCTTGATGAAGTATGATACCACCTATTAATTGAACATCAAAATGTCTCATTCCTAAAACTCTTTTTGATGCTTCTCTAACTACTGCAAATGCTTCTGGAAGTATATCATCTAATGTTTTTCCATTAGCTAATTGTTCTTTAAAGTATGGGGTCTTTGCAGTTAATTCCTTATCTGTAAGTTTACTCATTTCATCTTCTAATGCATTTATACTTTGTACAATTGGCATTATTCTTTTTACTTCTTTCTCGCTGTATGATTTAAATAATTTCATAGTATATTTTCATTCCTTTCTTAAAGCCAATTAGTTTAAAAAAACTAAAATTATCGCATTTTAAACTTATTTTGGATTTTTTACTTAATTAATATATCACTAAATTGATTTTTTATCAAGTTTTTTTGGAATATTATTTGAATTTAAGAATAAATTTTTTGTATAGAAAAAAGTTGCAATAAAAAGCAACAGAAATGAGATGATGATATGTTTTTATATAATTTAAAACTTAATGGAAAGAAAATAGTTAAAATTACTTTTATATCTATCTTGACTATTGTTTTAATTATTCTTTTTATAGGAATTTATAATATTTTTATAAAAAAAGATGAAACTATTTCTCTTCCTGAAAATGATGAAATAATTAATTTAACCGACAAAATAAAAACAGGAGATGTTTTCGAAATTACTGAAAAAAATTATACGAATGTATTAGATGCGGTAACTAAAGATGTTGATTCTTATATAGGTTTGAAAATTCATTTTATAGGATATGTATATAGATTAATTGATTTTGATGAGGACGAATTTGTTTTGGCTAGGGATATGATTGTAAATCAAAATTCTTCTCGGAACACTTGTTGTTGGTTTTTTATGTACTTATGATAAGGCTTATGAATTTGAGGATAAGGTATGGGTAGATATTACTGGAACTATTATAAAAGGAGATTATTATGGTGACATAGCAGAAATTCAAGTTACTGATATGAAAAAATGTGAAGAACCACAAAATAAATATGTATCCCAACCTGATGATACATATATACCAACAAATGGAATATTATAAAATAATTTAGTTTTAACTTTATTTTTTTCTTAATATGTGATATAATAATTTTTGTTTCAGTGCTATATGCACATGATTCAGGATAACCTCGCTTTACCTCGTTGTTTACAACACAATTGACAAATAATTTGTTTGGAGGTTGATTAGAATGCAACAGGTTGTTTACATTGGGAGTATGCAACTACAAGCACAATGCTCTAACCCTAACACCTTGGTTGTTGGGAAAGTGTATAATGTGCGATACACATGCTCTCACAACGGACAGGACGTGTATGCTCTGGAAGAACCCAACGGATTTTTCCTTACCAGCTGGTTTGTGCCCATGGAAACGATTCCTACGGCTTTTGCATATACGAAGCAAATTCCTGAGGCAGGAAAGTGCTTTCAATGCAGAACCTTGATTCTTGAACATGGTGCAGTCAGACTTTCTCATGCCTCTGTTAGCGCTAAGGCACAGGTTGTTGACAATATTGGTAAGGATACATACAAGGTCATGACTCATGGTAAGCTTTACATTGCGATGGTCGTAAAGTAAGCAACCAACTCCATCTCGCTTAACGGCTAGGTGGAGTCTTTTTATTCTATATTAAATATTGTTTTAACAATTCCACCATCTACAAATTTTGAAAAAATATTTTTTAATATTATTAAAACTATTGGTCCTATAAACATTCCCCAAACACCTATTAATTTGAATCCTGTATACATAGATGCTATTGTAAATATTGGATGTATACCAATGTTTCCGACTAACGATTTTAGGTTCGATGAATTGTCTTATTACAGACATAATTATCCAAAGAATAATAATTGCAATTCCAAGTTTTAAGTCTCCATTTATTCCAGCCAAAATTCCCCAAGGAATCATAATTGTTCCAGAACCAAGTATTGGAAGAGCATCAACAAACCCTATTCCTACTGCATATATTAAAGGGAATTCTATATTAAATCCTAAAAAATATAAAATATATAAACCAATCAAACATATTATAAAAGATATTAAAATTAATATTGCTTGTGATTTAAGATATCCTCCTAATATTTTTATCAGTTCTCTAATATGAATAGTAAGTTCTTTCATCCATTTTTCTGGTAAATGATGTTCTAATTCATCTAGCATATATATTTTATCAGTGCAAATAAAATATAGTGCAAGTAAAGTTATTGCAAAATATATTGTAAATGTTGGAATTTTTGTTAAACCTGTTATTATTTTAGTTAAAAAATTTTGAATATTATTTGCTATTTTTTCTAACATTGTAAAACTACTACTTTTAATGATATTTAAAAGCACATCCGGAATTTTAAATTTAGTAAAATCAAAATTATTTAATAAGTCTTGTATTAAATTTGATATTTTTTCATAGTAAATATTAAAGCTTTCTAATAAATGGGTCGATTCTGAAACAAATACTACTATTCCCCATGTTAAAAAACCTATAATTATTCCAAATGTTACAACAAATACAATAATTGAACTTAATCTTCGGGTTATTTTAAACTTTTTCATTAATTTTTTTATAAGTGGTTCTATCATTAAAGATATTATAAATGCAATTAAAAATGGCATATAAAATATTGCTAATTTAAAACAAATAAATGTTACTAGTATGATAAGAATAAACAAAATGATTCTCTTAATAACACTTGTCCAATATGTAAATTCTTTTGACATAAAAAACTCCTATCTTATTATATTATATGATTTAAGATAGGATTTATACTTTATTTTAAAACTAATGACATAATTTTTGCTAAATATTTCATACTATTTATTGATTCATCTAATGTATTTCCTGTTGCACCAACTTCTATTATACATGCTGCTTTACCTAGATGTTGATTATATCTTGAATTTCTCAAAATTAATGGTTTAAAAAGACCTGGATATACTTCATTTGCTTTTTCTTGTATTTTTATCGCAAATTTTAAATTAGAAGACCAATCTGGATGATATAAACCTCCACCATTTGTACCCATTACAAACATTAGTTGTGAACAATAATCTTCACCAATTTTTACAGTTGGAGCATATGAATTATTACTTCCTATTGCATCTCTATGTAAATCTATTATTATATCTGAATTAAAATTTTGTAGTATTCCTTCTACAGTAGAAAGTGATCTATTATATGAACCCGTGTATGATGGATAATCATGATATGTAGAGTTATGATTTATGTTAAAACCATAATCTCCTAGACAATTTGTTAGTTCGTCTCCAACTTTTGAAACAGTATAATTTAAATCTGTTGTTCTATAATTTCCTGTAGATTCATAGTAATAGGATTCACTTGATGTGTAAGATTCACATGTATGTGTATGAAATATTATTATATTATTTTGATTAATGTTTAAGTCATTTGGATTTAATATGTCATCTGTTAATTCATAGTCTGTTTCATTTTTTATTTTTATACCATTATATTCTTGGTCATAACTTTCTTTTATAGGATTAGGAGTTACAATTTCTGTTTTTGCATTTTCCTCTATTTTGTTTTTTGTGTTTTCTTCTATAATTTTATTGTTATTATTTTCTCCTGAGTTAGTAGTTTCTATTTTTGTTAGATTTTTACTATTGAATATATTGGTTGCAGTTTTAAACAATAATTGTATTTTTTTATTAAATGAGGTTTCCTCTACATCTTCAGTCTTTTCTTCTGGAATTAAATTTGTCCCAGAAAAAGCTTTTATTATAGAACTTTCATTATTTATTCCAAATTTAATGAAGTCACTTATATTAAATTCAATTCTTTTTTCTTGTGTATTATTTATTTTTATAGTTTTAAAAAGTATTCTAAAAAAAACACAAATAATTATTATTACAAAAACTATTTTAATTAAATCCTTTAACTTTATTATTGTAACATTGAACATATATCTTTTCTCCTATTAGGATATATATTCAAAAAAATATAGTTTATGCTATAAAATTTTTTATATAGTATTACAATAATATACATTTTTATAAAAAAATAAGGAATAAAAGTTTAAAACTTTATATTCCTTTTTATTTATATAAGTTCTTTATGCAAAGCTTCTAAAATGTCATCTGAGACAATTTTATTAAACATAATAGAAATCTTTGATTCATTTATCTCCATACTTATTATTTCAATTTGATTTTTTTGAGTTATATTCATAATTTTATTTAAAATAGAATTATTACTCATAATACCGCTTCCAATAATAGAAATTTTTGAAATATCTAAAATGTTTGAACTTATGCTTTTAAAATTGCTTTCTAATATATGTTGTAATTTATTAATTTTAGATTTATTAATTGTAAAGGACATATCTAAATCATTTAAGCTACTATTAACTAAATTTTTAACTCCAAGTTCATTTTTTATAAAAGAATTATATATTTCATTAAATCTATCTATAGAATATCCTTTTTCTTTAATATGAACATATTTAATATTATCATTTTTAACAATACTTTTAACCTGTGTTCCTTCTATTTTATCATTAATAATTGTACCTATATTATCATTAAAGGTTGATTGTGCGATTATTTGAACTCCATATTTTTCTGCAATCTCAACACATCTATTATGAAGTACTTTTGCACCCTCATCTGCAATATCAAGCATTTCCTTATAAGAAATTGTATCTAATTTTTTAGCTAAATTAGATTGGTTAGGATCAGTAGAATAAACACCATCCACATCAGAAAAAATATAACACTTTGAAGCATTTAATTTAGCAGCTAGAGCAACTGCTGTTGTATCAGATCCCCCTCTGCCTAATGTTGTTATATCCATATTTTTGTTTATTCCTTGGAATCCTGCCACAATTACAATTTTTCCTTTTCCTAATTCTTTATCTATACGAGATGTATCAATGTTTTCAATAATAGCTTCTTGATTTTTGTTATTAGTATATATTCCAGCTTGCCACCCAGTAAGGGAAACCGCTGGAATATGTTCTTTATTTAATAAAATAGCAAGTTTGGCCATTGACATTTGCTCACCAGAACTTAATAAAACATCTAGCTCTCTATCATCTGGTGTATTTGATAAACTTAGAGCTTCTTTAATTAATTCATCTGTTTTTTTACCTTGTGCCGAAACTACTACAACAATTTTTTTATTATTTTCATAAAAACTTTTAATTTTATTTACAACAATATTTAACTTATTATTATCGGCAACAGAACTTCCTCCAAATTTTAATACTACTAGTTCCATATCTATACCTTCTTAAAATAATAGTAACAACCTATTTAATTAAATATGGTCTAGTATATATTATGTTAATTATTTTTCTTGGTTACTATTTTGTTTTAAGAAAGCTTCAATAAAGCCATCTAAATCACCATCCATTACTCCTTGTACATTACCTACTTCATAATTTGTTCTATGATCTTTAACCATTGTATATGGGCAAAATACATAAGAACGAATTTGACTTCCCCAGGCTATATCCATTTGAACACCCTTAAGATCTTCAATTTCTTTTTTATGTTCTCTTTCTTTTAAGTCCATTAATTTAGATTTAAGCATTTTCATTGCATACTCTCTATTTTGAAGTTGTGAACGCTGAGTTTGACAAGAAACAACAATTCCTGTAGGAATATGAGTAAGTCTTACAGCAGATGAAGTTTTATTTATGTGTTGTCCTCCTGCACCAGATGCCCTATATACATCCATTTTGATATCATCAGGATTAATATATAAATCAATATCTTCTGTAATTTCTGGTAAAACCTCTATCGAAGCAAAAGATGTATGTCTCCTTCCTCCACTATCAAAAGGAGAAATTCTGACTAATCTATGTACTCCAATTTCACCTTTTAAATAGCCATAAGCATTTTCTCCTATAACTGAAAAAGTTACACTTTTAATACCCGCTTCGTCACCTTCTAAATAATCTAATTCTTCTACTTTATACGCTGATTTAGATGCCCATCTAGTATACATCCTATAAAGCATCTCTACCCAGTCTTGAGCTTCAGTTCCTCCAGCACCTGGATGAATTGTTATAATAGCATTATTTTTATCAAATTTTCCTGATAAAAGAACTTCTATTTCAAATTTATTTACTTGTTTTTCAATTTTTTTAACATTTTTGGATAATTCTTCTGCTAAATTTTCATCATATTCAAGTTTAAGTAAATCTATTATTTCAGTATTAGTATTTATATCATTTTCTATGTCTCTATATTTCACACATTTCCCTTTAATAGATTTAATTTTATTAAGAATTTCGTTTGAATATTTAGTATCACTCCAAAAATCAGATTTTGTCGTTTCTTCTTCTAAAGATTTTAAATTAGTTTCCAATTTTACTATGTCAAAGAGAATCTCCTAAATCTTTTAATCTTTTATTTAAATTATTCATTGACTTAAAAATTTCATCTAAATCTAACATAATAAAATCCTTTCTTATGCATTTACTTTACCTAATTGTATAAGTTTTGCATATTCTTCTTTCCTTTTAACCTTATTAGTTGAAGTTTTTATTAAAGGTTCATTAGTTAAAACCATATGCTTAATATACTTATAAGGTGGTAATCCTTTATTTATATCTCTTATTTTATTCCATAAAATATCATATAATTCTTTTTCTGTTCTTTTTTGAATTTCATCTTTATTATATACTATTTCTACAGAAACCATAGGATCATTTTTATCACCTTGTTGTGGCATTCCATAAACAAATACTTCTTCAACTTCTGGGAATCTTTCAATTAATAATTCAAGTTCATCTGGAAATACTTTTTTACCATTTTTTAAAACTATAACATCTTTTTTTCTTCCTGTTAGAAATATAAAACCATCTTTATCAATATAACCAATATCTCCAGTATAAAACCATCCATCTTTTAGTACTTCATTTGTTGCTTCCTCATTTTCATAATAGCCAAGCATTATATTTGGTCCTTTTACTCTAAGTTCACCTATACCATCTTTATCTTTATCTGCTATATCAACAACTACACTATAAAGCGGCATACCAATAGATCCTGGTCTTACATATTTATCGTTTTCGGCAGCTATTACAGGACAAGTCTCAGTTAATCCATATCCTTGTACTAAATGAATTCCGAACTCATTAAATCTTGTGGAAATTTCTTTATCTAGTGGTGCGCCACCAGATATTATAAATCTCATTTTTCCACCTAAAGCATTTATAATAGGTTTAAATAAAAATTTCCTTATATCAATATGGAATTTTAACAAAAAATTACTTATTTTTAAAGCTCTATTAATAAGCTTGGTTTTGCCTTGTTTTTCTATTTCTTTTTCAATATTTTCATACATTTTAGTTATTAAAATTGGAACACCAACAAATACAGAAACTTGGTATTCAATCAAATTTTGCTTAATATATCTTAATCCGTCAGGGAAAACTGTCTTAACTCCTGCTGCTAACATAACTAAAAGGCCTGTTGAACCAAATATATGATGAAATGGTAAAAATGCAATATTAGTATCTGTAGGATATAAACTTTCGACCATTAACATATCTGAAATATTTGCAGCTATAGACCTTTGATTTAACATTAC
The DNA here is from genome assembly GCA_947632585.1 of uncultured Clostridia bacterium. Taxonomy (GTDB): domain Bacteria; phylum Bacillota; class Clostridia; order TANB77; family CAG-508; genus CAG-269. The sequence goes on along the minus strand of CANRPS010000001.1, from coordinate 13,221 downwards.
AGCTTTAGACTTTGATGTTGTGCCAGATGTAAAAAGTAAAATACTCATATTATCAGAATCAACTTCATAATTTACAAAATCTCTTTCACCAGAAGCTAATAATTTTTTTCCTTCGTTTAATAATGAATTAAAATTGATAAATCCATCTAAATCACCCATACATATGTATTGTTTAATATTTGTTTTGTTATGTTCTTTAATTTCATTAATATTTGTTTCATATTTTTCATCAAAAACAATAGCATCCACATTACTTCTAACTAGAGAATCCTCTAATTCATTTACCTGTAATTCTTTATCAATAGGAACAGATACAATTCCGCCAAATAAATTGCTTAAATGGGCAACTGCCCACTCATATCTATTTCTTCCACATATTGCAATTCTTTTTCCTTTTAATTTTAAATTATAAAGTGCGGTTCCAAAACTATTTATATCATCTAGAAAATTTTGGTAAGTATGTTTTATGTATTCAATACCTTCATCTTTTTTTACTTTTGTAATAAATGCAATATTATCTTTATATTTCTTTACAGAATTATAAATTAATTCTTTTATATTATTAAATCTAGGAACTTCCCTAAACTTATTTTTTAATTTCGTCATAGTTTAGTTTCCTTTCATATATAGTTTTCAAAACTAGATTATCACATTTGAAAATCTTTGTCAATGACTTGACTAGTGTTTCTAAAAATGTTATTATAAATCCTGTAAAGGATGTGAAAACATGGAAAAAAACGGATTAATAACATTAGATAATGTGAATATACCCAAATGGAATGAACTTCCAAATGTAGATTTATATTTAGATCAAGTAGTTACTTATATCAACAAAACTTTATCTGAACTTGTTTTTTTACTACCAAGTAATGATAAAAAAGAAAATCAATTAATAACTAAAACAATGATAAACAATTATGTTAAAAATAACTTAATTGAAGCACCTGTAAAAAAGAAATATTCTAAAACACAATGTGCTAAAATTTTCGTTATATGTATACTAAAACAAGTATATAGTATGAATGATATCGCAAAATTGATTAATATCGCTTTAGAAAACACAAAAATTGAACAAGCATATGATAGTTTTTGTAATCATTTTAAACAGGCTTTAGTTTATGTATATAATAATAAAACTGAATCTGGTGATATAAAACCAAATAATGATAGAAAATACTTGTTAAAAGCGGTTCTAATATCTTGCTGTTATAAAATATATACACAAAACATTATAAATTTGAAATGATTTATTTTATTTTACTTTACTTTTGAAACCAATAAAACTTAAACTATCATCAATCCTGATTCTAGGGAGCTCATACTTAAGGGCTCCTTTTTTTACTCTTCCTTCAACTGTTGTAAATGCTAATTTGTAACCTGTATCTTTTAATACATTAATTGAAGTCTCTGTATATGCTCCAAATGGATAACAGAAAATGTCAGCTCCTCCTAAAACTTCTTTTGACAATAAAACATCTTCCTTTATTTCATCATAATCCATAGAAAGAAGTATTCCTTTGCCGTCAGGTCCTGATTTATGCATATCATAAGAATGTGATTGATAACTTATACCCTCTTCTTTATTTTTAGCCTTATCTCCATACCAATATGTTATAATAAAAGATGTTGCTGGAATTTTGTATTTTTGAAGTACAGGTACTCCAAGTTCCCAAAACGATGCGTCTCCATCATCAACTGTAATAACTACACTTTTTTCAGGAAGTTCTTGAATACCATCTATATAATCTTCAACTTCTTGCCATGTTGGAAAATAGAAATCATTTTCAGAAAGGTATTTCATTTGGTCATCAAACTTTGAAATTTCTAAGTGATTTCCATCTTTACCTTTTGTTACTTTTTTATCATAAAAGAAATGATACATAAGAACAGGAAGTCCTTTTTCTGATAGTAATTTTCCTTCTGCTAGTTTTTCTTCAAGTTTTGCTTTATGCTCATCTACTATAGTATTTTCTGTCTGTATATTATTAGTATTTATAGTGTTTTCTGTTATTTCTGAAACACTATTACCAGATACTTTCTCAGATTCTTTAATATTATTATTCTTTTTGATAAATATTACAAATATTACAGCTATAATTAATATAGCTACTATTAATAAAGAAACTATTCTTTTAAAATTTAATTTTTTTATACTCATTTTTTCTCCCCTTTTCTGTAATTTATACTACTATTCTAGTTTTTAAAAGTCAATAATATTGTTAAAATTTTCAAATTATTTTATACCTAAAATTTAATTGACTTTTTATTTTTATATCTATATAATTACATTAAATTATGTATGACTTTTATATTGTGGAGGTGAATTTTTATGATTTTAAGAGAAAATAATCCTGATTACTTAAATGCATTTCTTGATTATATGATAACTATACAAAACAAGTCTCAAAATACTGTAAAGGAATATAATTATGATTTGGCAACATTTTTAAAATTCATAAAAATACATTTTAAATTGACTGATGAAACTGATTTAGAAAAAATAGATTATAAAGATATTGATATAAAAGAAATTTCAAAAATAAAATTAGATGATTTACACGCTTTTTTAGCATATTTAACAACTAATTTTAATAGTAAGCCATCAACAAGAGCTAGAAAAGTTGCAAGTTTAAGAATGTTTTTTAATTATCTTTGTTTAAAAAATATAATACAAATAAATCCTACTCAAAATTTAGAAACTCCTAAATTAGATAGAAGACTTCCTAAGTATTTAACTCTAGATCAAAGTAAAAAACTTTTAGAAGTATCTGATGATGAAGAAAATAGAAATAAAGAACGTAATCATGCAATAACTACTTTATTTTTAAATTGTGGTATGCGTCTTTCAGAACTTGTAGGAATTAATATAAATGATGTTAATTTTGAAGATTGTAAAATGACTGTAATTGGAAAAGGTAATAAAGAAAGAGATATTTATTTAAATAAATCATGTATGAAAGCAATAAATGAATATTTAGGTGTAAGACCAAAATTACATGTAAAAAAAGATGATAAAAATTCTGATAAAGCATTGTTTTTAAGTGAAAGAAATCAAAGAATTGGTAAAAGGACTGTTCAAGAAATAATATATAAAGAATTAAAAATGGCAGGAATAGATACTGATAAATATTCGGTTCATAAACTTCGTCATACTGCTGCAACTTTAATGTATCAATATGGCGGTGTAGATATTAGAGCCCTTCAAGAGCTTCTTGGACATGAAAGCATTTCTACAACTGAAATATATACACATGTAAGTAATGAACAAGTAAGAAATGCAGTTGAAAGCAATCCTTTAAGTGATTTATAAAAGCATTACTAAAATTTAGTAATGCTTTTTACTTAAACTTAATATAATATGTTTTTATATCTGGATATAATACTCTAACTGAAATAAGCTGACCATTTGCATTTTCTACTGTTAGTCTTGGAAATGTTTTTAACATTTTTTCATTATTCCAGAATTTATTAATTATCTTTACTTTAAATTCATTGTTATAAATTTTTTCATATTCTTTATCAACATATTCAGCATGTTTTACTTCTATATTATTTTCTTTAATTGTTCTTATTGTAAAATAATTTAACGCTTCTGCAGTACAAATACAATCTAGAAGCATAAAAACTAAACTTATTACGACTATTGTCTGTAAAATTTTTGTATTAACTTTTTCTTTTATTAAATTTATTAGTTTATCTATTTTAGGATTAACTGATACCATAAGATATAGTGATAAAAATCCCCAAAAAACAGCATATAATAGACAAATTCTACCATTAATATTAAGTGGCATTTTTGAATAATCCCACCATTTTACGTGTAAAATCATCTCACCTATCCAACTAATTAAATATTCAACAATTGATCCAACTATACAACCACCAATGAATAATGTATTATAATTTTTTTTGAAATATTGAAGTGATATAATCATTATAATTGCACCTATACCATATATAGCACAAAATGGACCATATAAAAAACTTTGTCTACTTTCTAAAACCCCATATCTTGCTATACCAAATAATGTTTCAACAATAAAACCTATAATACTATATATTATAAAGTAAGCAAATAACCTCCAAAGTGTAAATCCTCTAACTCTGAAATATTTTTTTTCTTCTCTGGGTATTAATTCTTTATTTTCATTTTGATTATCTATTTTTTCTAATTGTTCTACCTCTTCCAAAATATTTCTCCTTATTCCTCAAATTAATATGTTTATAACATTCTTATTATATCACTTTTTTCTGTACATTACAATATTTTGGCAAAAATTATGTTAAGTATATATAGTTTTTAATAAATATATAATATATTCGACATATTTTTTCAAATTAATCAAAATTTTTATTTTGTTTTCATATTATATATAAAACACTTTGAAAGGAGGATTTTTATAAATTTTGGAAGTAAAAAATAAAAAAATTGGATTTATACTTACTGGTTCGTTTTGTACTTTTAGTAAAACAATACCAAAAATAAAGGAACTTATAGAATTAGGAGCAGATGTTATTCCTATAATGTCATATAATACCTATAGTCTAGATACTAAATTTGGAAAAGCTGCTGATTTTATTGATCAAATAAAATCTATTACTAAAAGAGATATTATTCATACAATTCAAGATGCAGAACCAATCGGTCCTAAACATTTGACTGATATAATGATTGTTGCACCTGCAAGTCGGAAATACTATGTCTAAACTTGCATGTGATATTATAGATACTCCAGCTTTAATGGCTGTAAAATCTCACTTAAGAAATAATTTACCAGTTGTTATTGCTCCTTCAACAAATAATGGACTTGGAGCAAATTTGGTAAGTATTGGTAAATTAATCAATAGAAAGAACTATTATTTTGTTCCATTTAAACAGGATAACCCGATAACTAAACCTAGATCTATTGTCTTTGATCCAGATTATATTATAAAAACAACAGAAGCGGCATTAGATAGAGAACAGATTGAACCAATACTATTATAAAAATATAAAAATGATCACCCATTTCCTCATCGAGGATATGGGTGATTTGTCTACTTTGTGGGTAGACATCGGTTGGTCGTTAGCAGTATTCATAGATTCTGAAAAGATTGAGTCCCTGATTTGCTGAAGAACCATCATGTGCAGGGTCACCAAGTGTCACAATTACATCTGGAGGTAACTTGACAACTGGTACCACTACAAAATTCAAGACAGAATGACTGAACTGAGCTATCGTTCCGCCAGGAATTATTACATGAAAATACCGGAAGTATTTCTCTTCGTTGGAAGCAATGTAACAATTCTGAGTGACACTATCCAAATAGCCTGTAGGCAAAAATGGAAGCATATCACTTTCGAAAGCTACACCTCTTGCTCCTAAATCCTTCTTATTGTACATCTTGGAGTACTTACCAAGCAGTTCCCTTTCCTTTACCGATCCAATGTTTGCACTTACAAGTAAGTTGGTTGACAATGTATCGACTTCTGGAATCAGGCAGAGAACATTATCGTACAAAAAAGCATGCCACTTTAGTCCGGATTTAGTCGACTTGACTTGTACTGGTTCATATCCGGTCTCACTTGGAAAAAATGCTTCGTTCAAAGAATCAGGTGTAAATCCAACTAGTTTTCGAGAAAGTTCAGGGTATTCCTTCAGTGCATCCTTCAGGTAAACGTGCCTTTTCATCACCTTGCTCCTTTCTTGGTCAGAATTGTGCTTGGCAACAAAAATCTATGTCCGCTTTCCCCCTTCCATAGTTTATTTGTCACAAATACGTTCCAAATAGGATGCGGTTTGCCGAAAGTATTATACTATGTATTATGTAAATTGTCAATTAACTTACAAGAGTTTTCATATATATCATCTATTTTAAAAGCATAGATTAAATCATCATAATGTTGCTTTTTTAAATAATTATCTAATTGTTTTATAGTGTTTGGATATTCATTTATTACAATGTTATTATATTTTTCAATTATTTGATCGTATGATGGATTATTTTGTTCTCTTAGATAATTGACTATATTATAGCACTCCTGCATTTTTAATATTATACTTTTTATATTATATCTTTTTTCGTTTTCATAATTTAGAATTTTATCATAATATTTTTCTAATATTTCTATTTTGTTTTCTTTTTCTGATTGTAAATAATATTTTATTATCGTAAAATAATTTTCTAAATAATTATATCTTTCATACATAATAAGATTTTCATAATTTTTTCCAAGTTCATAACTATAATCTTTATATTCTGTTGTATTTGTATGATATTTTTCTTGAGCTCTTTTATTTTCATTTATTATATAATATTTATTATATAATTTTGTATTTATATTTAAAAATAAAGCTAATATTAAACCAATTATAAAAATAGTATTTGAAATATAATTATATTTAATATTGTGTTTTTCTTTAACATAAAATATTTCATTAGATAGATATGCAAATAAAACAAATGTATAGAGTAAAATATAAGCATTTTCTAAATCTATATCTATCATACTATGGAATATAAGTATAACTAAAGCAAAAATTATTGATAATGTTTCAATATTAATATTTTTTGTTGCTTTTATTAGTAATTTAAAAATAGATATTATTAGAATGATAAGTGATAAAATTCCTAATAGTCCAAATTCTAAAATTACTTTTACTATGTAGCTATGTATATATTCTGAGGTATAACTATAATTTTGTACTTCTTGATATTGATATTTCCAAGACTCTCCACCGCTTCCTTTCAAAAGATTTTTCCATGCTAATTTTAAACCATCTTTTATCATTTCTTTTCTTTCTACTAAGGTTTTATAATTTATATCTATATTTTTAATTTTTTCTACTAATTTTGTAGGTAGATATTTATATTTTAGTGGAATATTTTCATTATTTATTTTTAAAGATTTTACAATTAATTGCTTTTGACTATACTGATATTCACTCATGAACTCTATTTTTATTTCAGATGTATTTTCATCTGTTTGTATTTCAATTTGTTTTATTCCATTATAAGTTCCAAACTTTATACTATTTTCTTTAATTGTTTTATTTTGTAAATCTCTTTCTATTATTTTTATAGTAAAGTTGTCTTCAATATCTTTAGGTGATTTTGAAAAAATATCAAATTCAAAATTATATAATTTATTTTGTTCAATATTATTTATTATTTTTGATTTATAATCTGCTTCTGTCTCATCAAATACAATAAATTCATCATATATATTTAATCCTACTATTATATAAATGCCAATTAAAATAAAACTTAATACACAAAATATAACAAATTTTTTTAAGTTTATTCTTTTCGATATGTTAAAGTACTCTAATATTAAATTTATAGTATAATTTAACGAAATTATTGTTAATAAGGACAACCAAATTAGTAAATTATTTTTAGAATTTACTAATTTATCAAATATCATAATATATATAATTGATAAAACAAAAGCTAATAAAGTGTTTTGAATAATTGTCTTTGTCTTTTCTTTATCTTTTATACTTAATATATATAGTACTAATGTTATAGGAAATAATATAAATATAGCCTTACTATAAGTTAAAATTATTCCTAGTATTAAAATGAATGTTATTGTTTTGTAAATAGAAATTAAATATTTGTTTTTTTCATGTAATATTTCGTTGAAATTTAAAAATATAACACTTGCTATATATACCGCTAAAGTATTTGGATATGTAAATACTGATATAAGTCTATTATCCCCATTTGAAAAATCTGTAATATGCAATATTTGAGATAATTTTTGTGTAGTTAATCCTTCTATTCCTATTAAAATAATAATAACACATAATAAAATTAATATCTTAAATATAATCTTTCTATATCTCTCATTTTTTGAAAAAAGTTCCCTTGCTAATATATAAATACCAAATAAATAAAAATATTGTAATGCTGTTTTTACAGCTCCACTTAATGATATATATGTATTAAAAAGAATAGGTATCGCTGTTGAAGCAATCAACAGCAGTATACCTATATCTATTTTATTTTTTATTATTTTTATGGGATTTTTTTGTAATATTCTAATTATTATATATATTGTAATTAGAATATATCCCGATATTTGTATATATAAATTGTATTTATTTTCTATTTCTAGCATAGTTGAGATTGATAATATAAGTATTAATAGTGTTAAAAATATATTATCTAATTTTTTTATCATAATCTTTTCCTTCTATGGATTATATTCTACTCCATTTACAAGTACACTTCCTGCTCCCCACTTGTCACTTGGGATTGTTAAATTATCATTTTTTCCGTTTGTAAAATTAATTGTGGTTGTACTAGGTAGGTCATAACTATAGGTACCACCTCCACCATGGAAACTTTCCAATTTAATATTTGAGATTGTTTTAGGCATATTTATACTTTTTAAAGAGCTACAATTATAAAAAGAACCACCTTTTATAGACTCTACTCCATTTGGAATTTCTACGCTTTCCAAAGAAGAACAACAATAGAAAGTACCATGAATACTTTTAAGTGTACTAGGAAGTTTGACAGATTTTAATGATGAACAATTGGCAAATGTATAATCAAGTGAAGTTAGTCCTTCTGGTAAATTAATTGTTTTTAATGATGGAAATCCGTCAAATGCACCATTTAATGATTTTATACTATTAGGTAATACTACCTCTTCAACATCTTCCCAATATATGCACCAATCCCCAGAATGAGAAGATGTCCCATTCCATTCACCGAGAACTTATTTTTGAAATTGAATCACTAAACACTAATTTTCTTATACCTTTTATATCTGCAACTTTATCTATTCCGATAGGACTTTCTTCATCATAGATTTCTATATCATCTTTATCCAACGGAAAGAATGTTATTCTTGCCTCAGAAACTTGTAATCCATCTACAGTTGATGGTACAACTAAAGTGTCAGTATCTAACTCTAAATCTACAGAATATAAATCTTTTATTGCACCATGATATCCATATAGCCCTCTACTAGTCTTTTGAGTTGTATATTTTACATTTGATAAGTCCAAACCTGTTAATGTAATAGTACCATCATCATTATTAGTATAAAGCCATTTAAGTTCTCCTGTAATTTCTGAATCATCTTCTTTAGACATTTCTATATATTTATCATATACATATCCTACATCTGTTATTTGATGTTCTGTGTTTTCATAGTATAAATTGCCTTCATATAAGTAATAAAAATCTCCAGAATCAACATTACCATATCCTGTTAAGGCTTCGTCATCTAAAAATAGACTAGAATCAATTATATATTTTCCATCTTCAGTTTCATCTATTATATATCCCTTTGATTTTAATTCTTTAATATGATCAATGTTAGATTTACTTGTACTAGACTCTTTTTCAAATACTTCTACTCTTAAATCTTCCAATATTTTAGTTTGTTCTGTAAGTCTTTTGGCTTGTTTTGATTGTCTTACTATACCATTATCTGATATTGTTGATGTTATTGTTACGCCTGCTAATATAATTAATACGATAATTGTTATGACTAGTGCTATCAAGGTTATACCATTTTTACTTGTTGTTTTTTTGTTTTCATTTATAGTCTTCATTTTAACCTCCTCATATGTTTATTTTTAATTTTTCATCTCTGTAGTATTCTTATAAGTAAATAATATCAATAAAAAAATAACTTTTCAATAGTTTTATAAAAAAATATAGGAATATATTTTAGTATATTCCTATATCACTTTTATTTAGCGTAATCAACTACTCTTTTTTCTCTAATAATATTTACTTTTATTTGTCCTGGATAATCCATTTCTTCTTCTATTCTTTTTGAAATATCTCTTGCTAAAACTACCATTTGTTCATCTGATATTCTATCTGGTTTTACAATAATTCTTACTTCACGTCCAGCTTGAATAGCAAATGATTTTTCAACTCCATCAAATGAATCAGCAATTGATTCTAGTGTTTCTAGTCTCTTTATGTAAGCTTCTAATGTTTCTCTTCTTGCTCCAGGTCTTGAAGCAGATATAGAATCAGCTGCTTGTACTAAAACAGCTTCCATTGTTTCTGGTGGTACATCTTCATGATGTGCTTCAACAGCATTTATAATAAGTGGATTTTCTTTATACTTTTTAAGTATATCAACACCAATTTGTACATGTGTTCCTTCCATATCATGGTCTAAAGCTTTTCCAATATCATGAAGTAATCCAGCACGTCTTGCTCTCTTAGCATCTAGTCCTAATTCTTCTGCCATAATTCTTGCTAAATTAGATACCTCGATTGAGTGGCTTAAAACATTTTGACCATAACTAGTTCTGTATTTTAGTTTTCCTAATAATTTAATCAAATCTGGATGTAAATTATTTACTCCTGCCTCTAATGCTGCTCTTTCTCCTTCTTCCTTAATTGTGGTATTTAATTCTTCTTTTGCACTTTCAACCATTTCTTCTATTTTAGCTGGATGAATTCTTCCATCATCAATTAATTTTTCCAAAGCTATTCTAGCAACTTCTCTTCTTAGAGGATCAAATCCTGATAATATTACAGCTTCTGGTGTATCGTCAATTATTAAGTCAATTCCTGTTAATGTTTCTAGAGCTTTGATATTTCTACCTTCTCTACCTATTATTCTTCCTTTCATTTCATCACTTGGAAGGTTTACAATAGATACTGTAGTTTCAGAAGTATGATCTGCTGCACATTTTTGTATTGCATATGAAATAACTTCTTTTGCATTTTTCATTGATTCTTCTTTCGTTTTTTGAGAAAAATCTCTGATTAATTTTGCTTTTTCATCAGTAAGTTCTTTTTCCATTTCAGAAAGTAATATGTTTCTTGCTTCTTCCTTACTTAATGATGCAACTTTTTGTAACTCTTCAACTTGTTTTTGATAAAGATCTTTCACATCATTTTTTTGATTTTCTAGACTTTGATATTCTCTTTCTAATTCTTTTTCTTTTTGTTCTAAGTTATTTGAACGATTGTCTAGATTTTCTTCTTTTTGAATAATTCTAGCTTCTTGTTTTTGAATTTCGCTTCTTCTTTCTTTAATCTCTTGATCTAATTCTTTTCTGTTACTCATAATTTCTTCTTTTGCTTTAATAATTTCTTCTTTTTTTAGGTTTTCAGCTTCGATTTTTGCTAAATCAACTAATCTTTTAGATTCCTGTTCTGCACTCTCGATTTTAGATTCTGCAATCTTTTTTCTCATTACCATTCCTACGACAATACCGATTGCAACTGAGATTAAGAAAGTAGCGATTATGATTAAACTATTCATAATCTTCTTACACCTCTTTCTTATAAAATTTTCAATGTGCGAATAAATATATATATTAAAATTTATATTTTATTTTATTAAATATATTTTTCTACTATTTTAGTATATCATGTTAAACAATATAATGTCAAGAGAAAATTTTAATATATACTCCTCTATTATAATCTTCTATAAATAAGATATTTACCTATTTTATAAATCTATTAAAAAATAGAAAGTAAAAATTCACTTTCTATTTTTAATTAAATTTTATGCTACATTTAATATATAATCATAATTTTTATAATCAGTCATATGTTCATGCATCATATTGAAAAATGCTTTAGAATGAGTTTTATATTTTAAATGGCAAAATTCATGTAAAATTACATATCTTAATACATTTTTATTATATTTTATTATTTCTGGATTTATAATTATAGTTTTATCTGGAAGAGTTTTAGCAATTTTATTTGGTATTCTTTTTATTTCATAGTTTTCTGGGGCCAATCCATTTAACATTATTCTTGTTTCTTCCATAGCTTTATCTATTTCTATTCTTGCGATTTCATCATACATCTTGTCTAATGCAATTTTTAATATTTCACTATTTCCTATTTTTCTATATTTATTAGGAAGATATATATTTATTATATTGCCTATTAAATCAAGTTCTGGATTTTTTATTTTACAATAAATAGTTTTTACTGAAATATTTTCGCCAAATAATTTTATAGTTTTGTTTAGTTCCTTTTCAATTGGGCTTTCCTTTGTAAATAATTTTATCATAATATATTCCTCCTTTTAAATATTTATTATTACAAAATGTTGTTCGCTTGTTATGATGTTATTATATATTTTATTTTTTTATTTGTCAATACTTTTTGCAAAAAAATGTTCGTTTTTTAAAAAATAAAAATAAAGCCTTATAAATTAGCTAATATTGCATAATTTAGGCTTTATCCTTTTTATATTTCTATAGTACTAATATTATTTTCTCCAACAATATCTTGAAATATTTTAAAAATTCTATCTGTCATATAAACAGCACCACATTTTAAAATATTGTCACCATCTTGTACTTGAACACCAATATTATTCATTTCTCCATTGAAATATTTAATTGCTCCTCTTAATTTCTTTTTTTCATTTTCATTTAAATAAGTTATATTAATATTTAATACTTTCTTTTTTCTTACTCCAAAATCTGTTATTTCATTTGCGATAATTGTTGTTTTTTCTCCATCCCTTATACTTAATCTTCCCTTTACTAAAACAATATTTTCCTCTATTAAGCTATCTTTTGCTGAAAGATATGCATTTTCAAAAGTTAAAATTTCAGCTTGTCCATATAAATCTTCTATTGTTATAAAAGCCATTATTCTGTTTGTTTTTGTGAATTTTTTCTTTATAGAAGTTATTATTCCTGCAAATATTACATTTTGTCCATCTTTAAATTTTAAAGATTTTTGACTTTCTAGGTTGTTCATTAATTCTATATCGTTCATATTGTTTTCGTCATCTTCATCAATATTCATAGCACTATCTATTGTACTTAAATCTTTTGTATTTATATTAGTTTGCTTTTCTATTTCTTCTTTAAGCTTAGCTAGTGGATGACCTGATAAATAAATTCCAAGCATTTCTTTTTCTTGTGATAATAATTCTTTTTCTGTAAGTTCTTCTTTTTCTGTAAAAGTATATGATTCTTGATTAGGTGCATTTTCATTATCTCCACCTATATCAAACATAGAAAATTGACCATCTAATTCTTTTTTATTTTTAGCATCTATCATGTCAATTATCTTCTCAAAAGAAGAAAGTAATGTGTTCCTAGTTTTACCTAAATTATCAAATGCACCAGATTTTATTAAACTTTCTATACATTTTTTATTAACTGCTTCATTTGCTATTCTTTCACAAAAGTCAGTAAATGATTTATATTTACCATTTTTATTTCTTTCTTCTATTATTGCTTCTACTGGTGCTATTCCTACATTTTT